>JAEDHQ010000050.1 GCA_016296945.1 Bacilli bacterium
ATGAAAATGGCGTTACTCACCATGTGGATAGTGATGGAATGGATCGACAAACAACGAGCGGTAGTGATCAAATTACTTATAATGATTGGTCAGGCAGTTTACCAAGCAATGCAAAAGTTGTTCAAGCTCACTAAAAACCATTTAATAGAAGAAAAGGAATGCTTTTTGAGTACAAAATTAAACTCAGAACATTCCTTTTTTTATGCCTCGGGCCTAAAAACATTTTAATAGACTTCTATATTACAGAAACTTTACTGAAAGATTACAAAAATACTTAAATAGTCTTAAATTATGATAAATATTTCAAAGCTTCACAAACACTGTAGTAATGTAGTATTATACAAAAGTATGTAAAAGTTATGATATGGAGAGAACAATGAAAAAATATGATTATTTAGTAGTAGGTGCAGGCCTTTTTGGGGCGACTTTTGCCTATGAAGCTGCTAAACGTGGTAAGCGTGTAAAAGTGATTGAAAAGCGAGACCATATTGCTGGTAATATCTACACTAAGGAAATAGATGGCATTCAAGTTCATCAATATGGGGCCCATATTTTCCATACGTCTAATAAGGAAGTGTGGGATTATGTAAACCAGTTTGCAGAATTCAATCGATATACAAATAGTCCAGTAGCTAACTACAAAGGAGAAATGTACAACCTCCCATTTAATATGAATACTTTTAGCCAAATGTGGGGGGTACGGACACCAGCAGAAGCAATGGCAAAGATCAATGAACAACGCCAAGAGATGGCAGGTAAAGAACCACAGAATTTGGAAGAGCAAGCTATTTCCTTAATCGGTCGCGATATCTATGAAAAGCTCATCAAAGGTTATACTGAAAAGCAGTGGGGACAAAAGGCAACTGAATTGCCAGCCTTTATCATTCGGCGTCTGCCAGTGCGATTAGTTTACGATAACAACTACTTTAATGACACCTATCAAGGAATTCCGGTTGGTGGTTACACCCAGATTGTTGAAAAAATGTTAGACAGTGATTTGATTGATGTTGAAACTGGAGTCGACTTCTTTGATAAGAAGGATGAATACCTTAAAGATTATCCAAAAATTGTCTTTACCGGGATGATTGATCAATTCTTTGATTACCAGTTAGGTGAACTACAATACCGTAGTCTTCGTTTTGAAACTGAGGAAAAGAATATTGGCAATTATCAAGGTAACGCGGTAATTAACTATACTGATGCAGAAACACCATATACTCGGATTATTGAACATAAGCACTTTGAATTCGGTAAGGGTGATAAGGAGAAGACGGTGATTACCCGTGAATATCCGGCTGATTGGCATCGAGGTGATGAACCATATTACCCAATTAATAATCAACGGAATAACGAACTTTATAAGCAATATGCAAAGTTAGCGAACGAAGAGGCTAATAATGTGATCTTCGGTGGTCGTTTAGGCCAGTATCGTTACTATAATATGGATCAAGTATTACACGCAGCATTGACAGCTGTTAACAAGGAGTTTGATTAGTAGCCATGAAGGTTATTAAGAATTATTTGTATAATGTTGTCTATCAAATATTAGTATTATTAGTACCATTAATTACTGTTCCATATGTTTCACGGGTTTTAGGACCGGATTTAGTGGGGATTAACTCTTATACCAATAGCTGGATGACTTTTTTCCTTTTGATAGGACAAATGGGAATTGCATTATATGGTAATCGTGAAGTAGCTTACCATCGAGAAAATCCAATTGAGCGTTCTCAAATTTTTTTCGGAATTGAGTTACTGCAAGTAATGACGATTATGATCGCCCTAATAACTTATCTCATAGCAGTTTTTTTGTTTAGTACAACTTTTAAGGAGTACTTCTTGCTTCAGTCTCTTTGGATTATAGCAGCTGGTGTGGATGTTTCATGGTATTTTATGGGGATGGAAAACTTCCAACGGATTGTTTTCCGAAATATGCTGGTAAAGTTAGCTTCAGTTGTCTTAATCTTCCTTTTAATTAAGGGGCATAATGATCTGGGCAAGTATATCGCCTTGTTAGGTCTATCTAATCTAGTTGGTAATTTAACTTTGTGGCCATATTTAAGAGACGAGATTAAATGGGTACCGATTAGAACTTGGCACCCATTTAAGCACTTTTATCCAGCATTGCTCTTATTTATTCCTACAATTACGACTCAAGTCTATCAAGTTGTTAACCGGTTAATGCTGGGGCGAATGTCGACACAAAATCAGTTAGGACAGTTTCAAAATGCCGATCAGATCATTAAGGTTGTTTTAGCGATCGCTACAGCCTCTGGTCAGGTGATGTTGCCACATATCGCTAACAAGTTCTCTAAGGGGGATATAAAGGGAATTCGCGAAAGCCTTTACAATTCCTTTGACTTTATTACGGCTATTGCGATGCCGATGATGTTTGGAGTTATGGCAATTGCTGAACCGTTTGCTCCATGGTTTTTAGGCTCTGAATTCAATAGTGCAGGTCGTTTAATGATGATTGAAGCACCAATTATTCTTTTTATTGGTTGGAGCAATGTGACTGGGACGCAATATCTAATGCCAATAAGTAGAACTAAAGAATATACCATCTCTGTAACTATTGGTGCTGTGGTTAATGTTATTACTAATTTTCTTTTTATTGCTAAGTGGGGTGCTAATGGTGCTGCCTTAGCAACTAGCATCTCTGAATTTGCAGTTACGGCAGTACAGCTTGTCTATATTAGAAATACTATTCAGAGACGACGCTTATTTATAAATACTTGGAAATATTTTATCAGTGGATTACTAATGTTTATTGTGATAAATCGTTTGGTACTAATTATTAAAATGAATATTGCTAATTTAGTATTAGAGGTTATATTAGGTGCCGGTATTTATGTGTTATGTTTGTTTATTCTTCGTGCGCCCATTATTAACCAAGCGCAAGCATTAGTTAATAATTACAAAAAAAACAAGTAAACTATTAGTTTTTAGGAGGTAAGGTTAATTTGTGGTTAAAAAACGAAATAACCTCCCTAGTTGAAAAGGATATAGATAGAGAATCAATTTATGTTTTCTCTTTTATTGCAGTTGTGTTCTTGGGATATCTTGAAACAACAACTTTTACAGAATTCGTACCACGTCATCTCATAGATCAGCTTACTTATGTAGTCTTGCTATTTCCGTTATTTAAATTATTTTTTCTTGATAATTACAAAATTAGCAAAAAAATAGTTATTATAAGTATATTGTTACTTTCAATAATTTCGTGGAAAAAAGCCGGCTCAAATGTTCTATTTGTTATGACCGTAATGATTTTAAGCGCGCAAGGGGTTTCTTTTAATAAGCTTATAAAATACTATTTTTATATAACATTGATCCTTTTTATTGCTACAATTTTTTATTCGCTACTGGGAATAATCCAGAACTTAGTTTATCAACGTGGGAATGTATATCGTTACTCGTTTGGTATTAATTATCCAACTGATTTTGCAGCCCATATTTTTTCATTGTGTTTGGCTTATTGTTATTTGCACTTTAATAAATTAAAATTTAGTAGTTACATATTTTTCTTTTTACTTGCTTTTGTGGTTAATTTTATAAGCAATGCTCGTTTAAGTATGATTACGGTGTTATTAATTATTCCAGTTATGTTGGTTGCACAAGCCGCAGAAAGAAAGAATAGAATTTGTCGAATTATTGCATCATTTTACTGGACTTCAATTCCAATTTTAGGCTTTATTGCAGGATATGCTGCTTACTTTTATACGCCAAGTAATCATCTCTATATGCATTTTAATAATTTATTATCAGGCCGATTACAATATAGTAAAATTGGTTTTGATCAATACGGCTTTTCCTGGTTTGGAAACCGCGTTATCGAGCATGGTTGGGGAAGTGTTAACGGCCACTATATGATGGGGCATGCAGCTGATCAATATTTTTATTTAGATTCTTCGTATATTCGGTTAATGATCCTTTTTGGCTTATTAATGGGAATCTGGATTTTAGGGGTAGCGGTGACGATTTCTCTTACGGAAATAAAACATAGGCATTACGCTTTACCTGCAGTTATATTTTTGCTTTCTATTAGTAGCTTAATAGATCAACATTTTTTGGAGCTAGCTTATAACCCGTTTCTGATTGCACTTCTCGCAAGTAGAAACGTTATTGGAGAGGATAATATTAAATATGAATAATAAATACACATTAAAGTCAATTGGAAGCATTTTAATTAAAAACATATTTTTAATTGTGATTTGTGGAGTTCTTTTTGGTGGTTTGTTTGGTTTTATAGCTAAACATCGTCAGACAACTACTTATATTGCAGATAGAAGTATTATCATCTCTCATGACAAAGCAGCCAGTAGAACGACTAATAGTCAAGTCTTAGCGGATCAAAACATGATTCCAACATATCAAGATGTTATAGACAATCCAATGATTACTTCTAATGCACGCAAGTACCTTTCAAAGGATATCAAAAAAGAATATTCTTCAGATAGAATTGCGCATATTGTCGAGGCTAATGCTAAGCCAAATTCCCTTGTCATCAATATTAGTGCAAGGACAGATAGCGCTAAAGCATCAGTAGAAATCGTAAATGCAGTTTCAAAGTCTATGAAAGATAAGTTGCCAGAAATTGATAAAAGAGCTGGGAACGTACAATTGTTAGCTAAGTCAACGATAAACAGTGTAGATTCGATTACAAAGCCATCATTTAAGAAATACGTCGCGGTAGGATCAGCACTTGGGATACTTATTGGAATGGTGATAGCCTTTAGTGTTACTACGTGGAAAAAATTAATTTAATTTGGGGGTGTTAAGATGCCTAAACCGGCAATTGCAGTCTTAATGTCAACGTATAATGGCGAAGATTATTTAGCGCAACAAATCGAATCTATTCAAAATCAATCATACAAGGATTGGCGTTTGTTTATCCGTGATGATGGTTCAAATGATGATACTGTCAAAATAATAGAAGAATATCAGAGAAAAGATAGAAGAATACAATTAATAAATCAAGGACATATTAAAAATGTTGGAGTGGTTCGCTCCTTTTTTGAATTATTAGAAAATGTGGACGCAGATTTTTACATGTTTTCTGATCAAGATGATTATTGGTTGCCGGATAAAATAAAAGTGACCTTAGAAGCGATGCAGAAATATAATTTTGATCTACCAAATTGTATCTACACTAATTTGCAAATTGTTGATAAAGAGTTAAATGGCAATGAAATTCTTTTGAAAAGAAATTGGCAGGCATTTACTAATGTGTTATTTACTAATAATGTTTATGGATGCACAATGATGATTAACGATAGCCTGAAGAGGATGATTGATTTTAAGCAGCTTAACTATCAAAGGATATATATGCATGATTGGTGGTTAGCATTAATTGCAGCGGAATTTGGCAACTTACATTTTATTGATCAGGCAACTATTCTATATCGGCAACATGGTACAAATCAAGTTGGCGCAACTAATAAATCAATTGGGGCTCTTGTAAGAAGAGCATTTAATCATGAAAGAGATAGAAAAGCAATGCAACGGAGTGTTAACTTTGCTATAGAATTCTTAAAAGAGTATGGCGGTAAAAACACTCTCAAGGATGAAGAATATATAAAAACTTATGGCAGATTAAATAAAGATAGCAACTTTTTAAATAACTTAAGGCTTGTAATGAAGTTACCGCCTAAGTCAATTTATAATTTAAAAGAAGTTTTTTATGCCTTCATTCTAGTAATTTATCACAAAGATTATTTAACAAACTAATTACGTTAAAGAGGAAATTTTAATAATGTCAATGTATGTTATTACACATAAGAAATTTAATTATCCTATTTCTCAGGGATATGTCCCTTTATTAGTTGGGGCGAACAAAAATGAAAACCCAAATAATTATGAGACTGATAATGCTGGGGAAAATATTTCAAATAAAAATCCTAATTACAGTGAACTGACGGGTTTGTATTGGTTGTGGAAAAATAACCATGACAAAAATATTGGAATATCGCACTATCGGCGTTATTTTTCAAAATGTTCCACTAATAATACGCTTTACTATCGAACTGTGATCTTAGGGAGTCCAATTCCCATTACGACAAAAAGATTAGATGAGTATCTAAAAACGTATGATTGGATAATTCCAACTCCAGAAATTGTTGAAGAGGGCTCAATGGAAAAGCATTTTATTCATTGCCACCATAAACAAGACTTAATCATTACTAAAGAAGTAGTTCAGGAAATGTATCCAGAATATATTGATAGCTTTGAAAAGTTTATGCATGGTAATAAGGCTTCGTTTTTTAATATGTTTTATACAACTAAGCAACAAATGGATAATTATTGTGAATGGCTCTTTAAAATTTTGTTTGAGGTTGAAAAAAGAGTGGATATTTCCAATTACCAAAAACGACTCTTTGGATTTTTAAGCGAACGCTTATTTAATATTTGGTTGGAATATAATCAGCCGAACATTAAATATTTAGCAACATTTAATACGGACCTAGTTAGTCGTCTATGGGCAGTTAAACAAGTTAAGCATAAAGTATTGGGGTGGAATTAAATGCTAACAGCTGATAAGCATGAATTTTCTATTATTACGATTGTAAATAGGGAAAATATTTACCAAGAATTTAAAAAGAGCCTAAGTCAACAGCAACAAGTGGACTATGAATTGATTAAAATTAATAATGATAATAATCAATTCAAATCTGCGCGAAAGGCTTATAATGAGGCTTCCAAAAAAGCAACCGGTAAGTACCTGGTATTTATTCATCCTGATATTAGATTTTTGGATGAAATGGCACTTCATGATATTTTGGTTAGTGCTGTTAATATTGATGATTTTGGTATTGTCGGGATTGCAGGTAGTCCAGTTCGGATGCATAAGGGACACTTCATTTTGCTAACTACGCTAAAGCAAGGAAAGAGAAAAGAAGGTATCGGGGACCCAATAACTAGCCCAACGGAAGTTCAAACTGTTGATGAGTGTTTCTTTATTATGAAGAAAAGTTATTGGGAAAAAATACCTTTCTCTAACATAGAAGGTTGGCATATGTATGCCGTCGAGCAATGTTTACAGGCTACTTTAGACGGTAAAAAGAATTACGTAATTCCGTCACGGATTTGGCACCTTTCGGCTGGAGTATCGGAAGATCGCAACTATGTACGAATTGGAAAAGAGATTGTAAAACGTTATGGTAGTAATTTCCCCTATATTAATACCACGGTAGCTCATTGGGATACTCACGGAATGAAAAGAAACATTACGCCATGGATTTACTATGTACAAAATAAAATTATGTTAAAGGTGAGGGACCATCCGAAATTTTATCAAAATTGTAGGAAAGTAAAGCATGTTTTTATTAAACCATAGATATAAAATGGAGATATTATGCTAAATAAAAAATATATCAAACAGAGGACGATCTTATTTACAATTACCTCGATTGTTATGTTTATCTTTTTTTATCAAATACCAATTATAACTGATGACGTTTATAACTGGCAGCATCGTGACTTATTTAATACGATTCCTAGTGACATTAATTATGTCATAAATCAATATGGCAATTGGTCTTCAAGAACTGTCATTAATTTCATTATGTATTTCTTCTCAACCCATAATGTTATATATTTTGCATTAACGTCAGCATTCTTAATTTTTATATTACAGCTTAGTTTGTCTCAGCTTTTTAATGCTAACAAACAAATCTGCCTTGATTTATGTCTTTCTTTATTAGTATTAATCATACCATACCCATATTTTTCTACTGCAGGGTGGATTGCAACGACTACAACTTATTTATGGCCAATAGTAGCTGCAGTATACTCAGTTAATATTACTTTCAGAAGTGCTTATTCAATTAAATGGTATCAATATATTTTGGCAAGTTTAGCAACAATTTATGCTGCTAACAATGAACAAATTATGATTGTTTTGTTTATTCTGTATATTGCTACTATCATAATAAATTTTACGAAATATAAATTATTTAAGAACTCTAAATTTATTTATTTGCAATTTATATTTGTGATTTTAGATTTTGCATATTTTGTTTTATGTCCGGGAAACATTGCACGAAGCCATGCAGAAACCGTTAGATGGTTTCCAGAGTTTGCCAAATTAAATATAGTAAATAAACTAGATATTGGATTTATGACAACTGGTGAGCATATTTTATTTGGTAATTCACTAGTGATATTACTTTTAGTATCATTATTATTTTTATTGAGTATGCTGACTTCAAGAAAAATGGTCTTATCTAGTATCACATTATTAATTGTGATTATATCTAATATTCTTTTTGATATTTTTCTTTTAACTGGTCATTTGCATATCTTTTTTCAGTTTCCTAAATTAGGATTATTGAGAAGCTTAGATTTATTTACAATTCTTCAATTTATCATTTATATTGTTTTCATTATTTTAATTATCTTTGATTACTATTATGGACAAAATAAGACATTATATATAGAAATGCTAATTTTATTAGGAGCAGGGGGCCTATCAAGAGTTTCTTTAGGTCTTTCCCCAACTAATTATGTGTCTGCTACTCGGACCTTTGCAGTATTAAGTATTTCAATTTTAATTATGTGCATACCAGTTATTAAAGAAATTATTAAGCAAAAGAAAGTAGCCTTAATTATTTCTTTTTTATCATTATTTGCTTTTTGCAATATGTTAATTTTTTCGTTTGAAATAATGGGAGCAAATATTGGAAAGTTTTTACCGTTATGGCTTAGTATTTGGTAGGGAGAAGTTAAATTAAATGGAGAATAAGAAGTACAATAATAAAAAAATTATTGCAGTCAGCATAATCATAATTTTTTCAATATTAATGATTTTACCATTTTTATTAGTAGGTCAAATAGGCGTTGACTCGGATTGGAGTTTTCATGCAGCCAGGGTTCAGCAAATATATCTAAATTTAAAAAAAGGAGAATTCTTTACTTACTTAGCTACTGATACATTTAGCAAGGTAGGAAATGCTAACTTTTTATTTTATCCAAATTTTATTTTATATCCTTGGGCATTTTTGAAATTTATTTTTGCTCCAGTAACAGCTTATTTAATATATATTTGGCTAATATTTTTAGCAACGGGACTAATTGCCTTTTTTTCAATGATATCCTTTACTAGGGGAAAAATTCGGCAATCCCTTTTTTTTGCTCTTATTTACCTAATTGCACCTTATCATTTATATCTTACTTTGACCAACTATGTTTTAGGAGAAGCGCAAGCCTATACATTTCTTCCCCTAATCCTTTTGGGAATGTGGAACATATTGTATAGAAATAAGTGGGTAACATTAGCTGTTGGCATGACTTTAATAGCATATAGTCATTATGTTAGTGTGTTTATTTCAGCTGAAGTTTGCGTAATGATTTTAGCTTGTTACTTAATTCAAAATCGAAAAATAGAATTTAGTAAATTAGTTAGTCTTCTAAAATCAGTATGTTTATTTGTTTTACTGTCTGCTTGGCAATTTGTCCCATTATTCACAGACTATCTTGGAAAAGACTTATCTCGCCCGCTGTCAGGTTTTTTCTTAGTACAATCCGCTGGGGACTTCTTTACTACTGCTATTTCTAATGAGGCAGTGAATCAAGGTGGAATAGGTCTTCTTTTAATTGCTACATTAGCATTTGGATGGAAGCTAGTTGAAAAAAATTCAAAATATATGTGGACTTACATATTAGGTATTATAATCACATGGATGATTACAGCTGCTTTCCCATGGAAATATTTTACTAATACGCCATTATCAATTATTCAATTTCCTTATCGTTATACCAGTTATGCAATTGCCTTTTTAGCAGTTATTTTATCGAAAATACTTATAGATTTAGAATTTTCAAATGTTAACAATAGGCTTATTACTAGTATTATTGTATTACTTTTTTTAACTTTATATGCTGGGAGTATTTATTCAGATCTTTCACGGAATAAAAATTCTATAAATAAAAATCCTATTTTAACTTCTACACGACGTGGGCAGTATAGGACGTTAACGTCTGCATCAGATTTGCCTGTTATTGTGACAAATAATTTTTATAATAAGCAATTTTCTTATGGAGCTTTGTATGGGGAAACAGACTATATGCCAGAGAAAGCTTCGAAGGAGTGGGAATCAGTACTTAATAGAATCACTATTATTAATGGAAAGAGAGTGGCGGTGTATCAAGAGAGTCAACCTAACAAATTAATATACAAGGTTAAACTTCCTCAAAATAGTATTATTAATTTCCCAGCTTTGGCATATACCCATACTGTAGTTACTGTTAATGGAGATCGAACTAAATTTGATATTTCTAATCGAGGCACAGTTCAGTTAAAGTTAAATTCAGGAAATTATAAAATCGAAGTTGCGTATGTACCGACTAAATTGTTAATGGTGCTTCGAATAGTTGCTCTAATTGGCTGGATATTTCTTATTTTAAGAACTTTATTTAGTTTAAAACATAGCTAATTATCTATATTGTTTAACTAGAGAAAATACATCTATATGATCAAGAGAGGTATTATTAATGGTAAAAAAAAGATTGCTATTACTATTAAACTTAACGTTATTTGTGTTTATACTTATATACTTCACACAAATATCTCCACTTGTTCCTTTCGACGGTGATGACTGGCGATATATTGGCGGTATTCGTTTACCATTTCCTATGTGGGGAGTATGGAATCCAACGAAAGTTCTTCCGGAAACATTGATGGCGGTAGGAGGATATATTGCTGCGTTTGTAATCCTACCGTTTAGTGGAGATTATATAAATTCATTAGTTTTTACTGAAGCTACTATTTTTTCATTATTTATTATGGCTTTTTTGTTAACCTACTATAAGCTTCTAACGAATCGTTTCAGGTATGGAAGAAATATTTCATTAGCTAGTGAACTGACTTTTTTTGTTTCATTTTTCTTATTGTTTAAACACTTAAATTACCCGAGCTATAGTGGCTTTTGGACAGTGGATTTAACCTGTGTGTTTAACTATTTAATTCCCAATTTACTAAATGCTTCTATGGTTATGTATATGGAGCGGTTCGATAATTTCTATCTAGAATTTAAAACTATGAGTAATATAAAAAAGGGAATTTTTATTCTTTGTTTATACTTCACATTATTTTCAAGCACTCAGGCAACAATAATTATTGCCACTTATAGTTTCTTTAAAATAATTCAGATATTTGTACAGGAAAGGTGGAAATTAACTTTAGACTACCTAAAAAAAGTTTCTCCATATTTAGTTATTTTATTTATTTGGATTGTGACAGTAATTTTTGATTTAAATGGACAAAGGTCAAAAAGTGTTCAAGGAGCGAATAGGGGGACTTTTGCTGATGAGATTTCTGCAACTTTAAGGCAGTTCAATAGCTTTTTGAAAATTCAAAATACTAAGGTTGTATACGCCTTTGGAGTTGTAATTGTTTTTGCAATTATTTGTTGTATTGTTATTGCAAAACATAATACAAATAACAGTAATTTATTCATAAGTAGTTTGCTTAATTCTATTTTTGGTATAGTAGTTTCATCAATGTATTTAGTAATAGCCTACTCAAAAGCTGGAAGTCAGTATGCGGCGCGTCCTGATGCAATGTGGCCTATTATTTTCTTCTTTCTATTTGCTACAAACATCAGTTTTATTTATCTTATAAATAATTTTAGTTTTCTAAAACCGTTTTTACCCATATTTATTGTTCTTATATCGTTAATCTCATTTAGTTTCAATTATCAACAAGTACCAGCAACTAATGCTCCTTATTCTGCCAAAACTGCTAAGAGAGTTGATAATTACATAATTTCTCAAATAATTCGGGCAGATGAAGAAGGGAAATCTAAAGTTGTAGTAAAAGTCCCTTTGGATTCTACAGATGCGAATCCTCGTGTTTCAGCTTCTAATTGGCCGCATTCCTATGATATGGCAATTTGGCTACAGAATACCCTTTATTCTCATAAAATTATTCGTACAAGATTTAAAATTGAGTTTAAGCCTGATAATAGTGTTAATAAAAGATTCTATGAAAGTAGGAATCAACAGCCATTTGCACCATTGGAATAGTGATAATGAATAACTTCTTTATTGTTATAAGAAAAAGTATGTTCTGTATAAAAAAGTCTGGAGCTACAGTGATTTGCTGTAATTCTAGGCTTTCAGTTTTAGTCTGATTATTTGAATTAACGAATGGGGGGGACCACTTGTGCAAGTAGCATCAGCTATTATTTATATTACAGCCGTATTATTTAGCGCACTTATTTTATTTTTTTATTTAATCCTGAAATGTCAATTTAAATTAGAAAAAAGGTGAAAGTTGTTCTTCTGT
>JAEDHQ010000128.1 GCA_016296945.1 Bacilli bacterium
AAATAAGTAATTTAGTAATTTAGTAATTTAGCAAAAATAAGTAATTTAGTAATTTGGTAATTTGAGCATAATGGCTATTTTCTCTCTAAGGCCATAACTCAAAACGGGGGTAAATTACAAAATTACCTCTAAAAAAATTAATTGGCTTAAAACTCTTTAATTAAAAAATAATAGCTTTAAAATCCTTTAAAATTTTTCGATGAAGTAATTTAACCCTCAAATTACCTAAATTACTTTCAAATTACTTTAGCTAATTTTCCTCCTTTTCACTTAAATCAGGATATAGAAATGTTAGAAACTTATCGAATCGGATAACCATAGCCATTGTTCGTTTAGCCATATTAACAGTTTTATATTCCCATCCAAGTAATTCTGCAATTCCTTTTAAATCATAACAGACTTTTTCTGCCTCTTGTAATGCTATCCTTAACCCACTTGTGAAGCAAACATAATTATGTCCGTCCCTTCCATGATGCAGAACCATATAGGGAATCAGTCTCTTATTGATTACATTAAAAACACGTTCTGAGAAGTCATTTGAATCTTTAACAAAATCTGAAAAGTAATCTTCTGATCTTTTCGGATATCCATCTTCTGCTGAATAAACCTTAACATTTTTTGTTTGCTTGTTAATCTCCTCAATGAAAAACATTCTTAAACTTTCTATTTCCTCATTATCCAAATCTTCTAATGTTACTGACTGGGAAAATTCCAATAGCCATTCGGGACATTTTCTTTCACAGTCAGCATATGCCCGCATGATTAAAGAATTACTTAAATCTTTCCAGGGCATTCTTAACAATTTTATATTCTCACTAATTTCATTTACTACAAAATCTGCAAGATGCTTTAGGCGATGAAAAAGACATAAGTCTGGAGCATCCATTCTGAAATGTTCCATGAACTCCTTTTTCTCATCATCTGTTTTCTTCTCACTATGAGAATACATTAGCTGTACAAATCTTCTTGTTAAACCCTCAATATTCGGTAATGGACTGTTGCTTGTAAATGAAAGTGTTGCCAACGCAAGAATTGTTATTAGTTGCTTACCTTCATACCTCCGCCTTGCATTTGTTCGCTCAACGGTAGTCTTCAAGGTTTCAGTACATCTCTTGCATTTGAATACTCCTTCATGTTCATTAACAATCAATCCAAAAGTGGATTTGCTTATCTGACCGCCAATTCTTGGAACAGTATCAAATTCACTTCCTCCAATATCGGTTTCACTATCTGGTTCACCATAAAAATACGCTCCAATACGAGCTATTGTAGTTTTACCGGAACCTCCCTTTCCAAAGTGAAACATGTAAGGGATTAAGTTCTCAAGAGGTAATCCCAATTATTTTTTAGCAAAACCGAATGGTGCAATCATGGCATGCTTTAGTGTTGTTGCCAATTTGGCTTCCTGACCTACATAATAGTTCTGTAAATCTTCAATCAAATCCAAAGCAATGTTCAGTTTATTAATATCAACAGGTTTGGCGTCATAGCCAACAATTGTTAAGCTATCGGTTTTGCTATTGTAATAAAATCCTGGAGTCTCAATTTCATTCTTGATTACCACAAGATCATTTTCAATAGCTATCTGAATTAAAGCAGTAACCACACCTTTGAAATATCCTGGTGACAGTACATAACCATGATTTATAAGGTATTGGTCTATTTCGGGAACACTCATGTTGTTTGTATTGAAATGCCCTTCCTTGCTTGACATCCATTCGATGCTGAATGTACGTCCCGCTTCACTGACTGGATTGTCATGTATTACAACTTGCAATGGATAACATAGTAATACACGTGTGTACTCAGCCACTTCATTTCCTTTTTTCCATTCAATATTTTGAACAGTAACTTCATTTTGCCGATAATCCATAACAATGAAACGGTTTGAAGATAATTGCAATTTATAAATCTTATTTGTATCATATGGCAGAATACATTTGTTTAATTCACGCATAACTTCAAGACTTGTTTTTTTATCATATTTACGTGAAATAAACTGTTCTATACCTTTTAGTCCACTGTTTGGTTTTGCATCACCCGCATACATGTCATCCAATAGCTTAATTATTGTAAGTAAAATTTTAAAAATATATTTACTTGCAACTTGAAATTTTGAATTGCCTAAATAACCAAAAAAGAGTAATTATACGATTTTTCTATGAGCTACTTTTTGTAAGTATTAATTACTTACTTTTTTTACTTTTTTTAAAAAAAATTTATTTAA
>JAEDHQ010000009.1 GCA_016296945.1 Bacilli bacterium
AGTAGTTCTTGTTTCTTATCTACTATATATAATATTAGTAGTTCTTGTTTCTTATCTACTATATATAATATTAGTAGTTCTTGTTTCTTATCTACTATATATAATATTAGTAGTTCTTGTTTCTTATTATACTATTATAATATATATGTGTCAAATTAGTTCTTGTTTCTTATCTAGTGTTTTCTCATGTTGAGAAATAATCACTTTATACGAATCAAAATTTTATAAATAAAACTAAAACTCTCACCACATCTAGTACAATATTTAGGGAATAAATCTATTCTATCTACATGATTATATTCCTTTTTTTATTACATTTTTTACAATATACTTGCATATTATTCTCCTTTTTCACTTCCAACTTTATCAACATATTCTTTTAAACTTTCTTCATATTCCTTATCACTTATATCCATTTTAGGTATGTTAAATTTACTTAAAATACTACTTATAATTTTTTTTATTATTTTCATATTACCCCTCCAAACTTATCTTCTATAACTTCTTCTTTAGTAGAATTTGCATAATACTTTTTTAATGCTTTTACATTGTTATTCATAATCTTCATTAATTTCACAATCTTTAACTTGGTCTTGTATTGTTAATTCGCTTTTTAATAATCTACAATATTCCATACCATCTTTATATGTAAAAAATATACAAGGTTTAGCACTATATCCATACTTTTTATTTTTCTTAAATTTATGATGACAATATGGTGTATTTTTAGGTATAAATATACTTGCTATTTTTTCCTTTAACTTATTCATCTTTATCTCCTATTATTTCTTTAAATTTTAATAAGATTTCTTTAAATGTATCTCTTCGTTGTAATATATAGCCTTTAGTTTCTTCATCATCGACATCATCATAATCTAATTCTTTTATCATATTTTCTAAATACTCTATAAACTCTTTTTGTTGATTTTCTTTTAATATTAATTTCATTTCTAAAATATTTTCTTGTGTATAATCTCTTTTTGATAACTTTATTTCTTCCAACTGTAAAGATTTAACTGATAGTTGTTCTTGTAATTTTTCCTTTTCTTCAACTAAATCATTATATTGTTCCTCTCCTACTTCAAGTTGTTTCTTTAATTCATCTCTTTCATCAACAATTGCATCATATCTATCTAGTTTTGAAATTAATTGGTTGTTTGTTTTTTCTAGTGTTTCTATTTGTTTCTTTAATTCTTGATTTTCTTTCAAAAGTTCATTAAATTTTCGTTGTTTTAAAGCATTATATTGTAGTTCTATTTGATTAAGTTCATTTTTAACAAGTTTATCTTGTATAAGTGTTGTACTGTCTTTATGTACATAATTTGCTTCCATTTACTCATCACTCACTTTCTCTACTAAATCTAATGGAAATAAGAAAGAATTAAATACATCACTCATTAAACTAAATGCTACATAGCCTTTAGGAAATTCAAATATTCTTGTTTCTTTGTTGTAATAATCTGATAAATCAAAATCAAAATTTATTATTGATTTTTTATTAATTAAATCAAAACTTACACCATCTTTTAGTTTATATTCCATTATTATCACTTCCTTCTTTATATACTATCTCTAATATTCTTTGTTTTAATTCACTTTTTAAAAATTTGCTATTATACTTATAATAAATATCACCAGTATCACAATTATGGTTTATTATTAATGTTTCTATTTTAGATAGTTTATCTTTTAGTTGTGAGTTTTCTTTCTTTAACAACATATTTTCCCAATTGACATTATCTACTACTTTGTCATTATGTTTTGCATTTTCTCTTAAAATTTCGTTTTCTTTTTTTAATGATTGATTTTCTTTTATCAATGAATCAATAAATCTAGCATTATCTCCATAACAACTTCCTAGTATATGTAATTCATTATCTTTCATAGTTGCTATTGTTAAACCTATTCCATCTTCACCATTATTATCTACACCAACTATATATTTATCTATTTCGTAACTATATTCACTCATTTATTCCACCTCTTTATCTACTTCTTTTAACCATCTATCTAATTTTTCTTTTGCTTCTTTAATCAAATCTTGTAGCCATATTTCTCTTAATTCATTTAATGGTATAAATGAAGTTATATAATCATCTACTACTGTTGAATATATTGCATATAATTCTTTATTTTTCTTTTTATGAAGTTCTCTAGCCATATTTATTTCACCTCTTTTAATATATCTAACATTTGTTTTTGAAAATCTGCATCTAATGCTTCACCCCAACAATATAATTTTTCTATTGCTTTTTCTAATTTTCTATCTAATTTCTTATTTGCTTTCTTTAAATCGTGAATTGTATTATATAAAACTTGTTTTTCACATTGTAACCCTTTTATATCTTCTTTTAGTTCTTTGTTTTCTTGTTGTACTATTTCAATACATTCTTTTAATCCATCATAATAACCAATTAATTCATTTAAAGCATTTATATCTCCTACATATACCATTTGTAGTTTTCCTATTAGTTCTTCTTTATTCATCTTTATCTCCTATTATTTCTTTATATTTGATGCCTAGTACATCATAACTTTCTTTAAAATATTCACTAACAAACTTTAATTGATTTTCATTTATAAGTTTCAATTCCTTTTCAGTATCGTGTTTATAACTACCATATGGGCAACCCATACATCCTGTTCTACAAATATGTTCATATACTTTTGGTATTTCAATATTATATCTTTTATAAATTTTATCTAATAATTCATCTGATAAATCGTGAATTGGTGTAAATTTTTTATCTTTTGTAAAACAAGATTTATATTGTTGTTTTCTCATGGCACTTTCATTACTACGAATGCCTAATATTGGCTTTAATCCTGTTTCTTTTTCAAATCTTCTAGCAGGTTCTTTTTTCAAGTAATGACAACATAAATGAGTTATTTTATGAGCTTGTCCACTTTTTACATACTCTCTTGCTTTTTTAGAAATACCACTAAAACCTTTATTGTATGTGCCATCTATTTTTTGTTGTATTGTTTTACTAGGTTGTTTTCCTTTTCTAACTGCATTTTGATAATAATATATATAAAAGTCTTGTTCTTTGCTAAAACACGGAATACCATATTTTTCTTTAATTTCAAACGGCTTCATTTTTGGATACAATACTATATCACAATTTTTTATTATTCTATCTCTTATTTCATGATGTTCCATATATGTGTTAATACCAACAATCTTTATATCATCTCTTTTTAGGTACTCTTTTATGAACCAATATAAGAAATGACTATCTTTACCACCACTATAAGATAAGTAATACATATTTGGTTTAATTTTATCAAATCTACTTTTTAAATCTATTAAGTAGAAGTCTACATCATCTATCATTTTCTTCTCCTATTATTTCTTTATATTTATATAATATGTCTTTTAAACTTAAATATTTATATTCAGAATATGTTGATTCATTTTTTAAAAATTCATCATATTTTGCAATTTCATTTTCTAAATACTTTATGAACTCTTTTTGTTGATTTAATACCACTTCAAGTCTTACATATGGAGTTCCATTGACTATATTCATTCTATACTCTTCAAGTTTTTTATTTAGTTTATCAATTTTTTCTTTATATTTTTGGCAATCATTTTTGAAACACTCATAATCAAAAAATAGTTCATTAAATATTTCAACTGGTATTACATAACTTCCACCTTTTTGATAATATTTTTCATAATCTTCTTTATTCATTTTTAATTCACACCTTTTTCTAGTTCTTCCATTTTAGATAATAATTCATCAACTTCAAACCATAGTTCTTTATTTCTAACTTTTAATTTAAAATCACTTTGAATTTTTGCAATTTCTTTCAACTTATTCCAATTACATTTTAATTGGTTATTTTCTTGCTTTAAATCACAATACTTTTCAAAATAAAAATCATGTAATTCTTCTAATCTAGTATAAGAACAACCATATTCTTCATCTAGCCATTTATTTATTGCTTCTAAATTCATTCTGACACCTCTTTTAATATGCCTAATATATTATCTAAATGAGTTCCCAATTCTATTGGCATAGATAATCCATACATTCTAAATTGCTTTTCTATATAATGATTTATTTTATCAATTACTTCTTTATATTTTTTGTTTTCTTTTATAAGTTTATCAATCAAAGGACAAATTTCTTCATAATTAAAACCTTGCCAATCATAAACATATCTACAATCTTCATCATTAGCAAAACTATATAATATATCTATTTCTTCTTTATTCATTACTATCACCTGCTTTATAACTTATACTTTCAAATTGTTGGGAAGTTACTATTGATTTTAATTGATACAATCTTTCGTTATTTCCATCAACTCCACCTGTTAAATATGGATTTTCTTCTTTTTTAGAAACAAAATTAGTGATTGTGCCTATTGTTATAAATACTCCATCATCTTCTCTTTCAATTTTATTTACTCGTATTCCATTAACATAATCTCCTACTTCCAAAATATCAATTATGTTATAACTGGCTTTGACTACTCTTTTTTCAAACCACTCTTTAAAATTTTCTTCATAAACATAATCGTTATAATATTCATAATACCAATATATTTTTCCATCAAAATTATATTTACTAAAATTAATATCATCTTCGCTTTTTTCGTAACTTATATATTTAGCAATTAAGCCATTTTTAGTTCTTACATACATATTAGGTTTTAGTTCCATCTTGCTTTCAACCCCTTTCTACTTTTTCCTAGTTTTCTCATATTCTCGATTATTTTTGTTTTATCTTTGTTGCTTGCTTGAACTGTATGACTAGCCCACCTTAAATTATCAATTTTATTATTTTCTTTATTTCTATCTATATGGTCTATTGTTGGTTCGTTAAGTAAATTAGGGATAAAAGCTTTTGCAACGAGAATATGTACCTTAAAATACTTCCAACCATTGTTATTGTATAATCTTACATATAAATATCCTTTATGGTCTTTTTGAAGAGTTAATAATTTTTCTTTCCTCAAGTTCATACCATTTCTTTGTTTTGTATATCTTTCTTTACTTTTAATTCTGCCTAAATTGGATACTTGATAATTAGGATAGTTTTCTATGTCTTTCCATTCTTCTATCATAGTTTCTTCACTTTAACCTTTTCTCTATGTTCATTGTAAAAGTCTAATCGTTTCTCTATATCAAATAAATCTTCTTGTGGCATTTGTTTTAATATGCTTGTGCAATATGTACAATTACTAAACTTTTCTGGACAACCACATTTATATATGCCTGATGGTGCTAATGCCCAACCAATAGTTTCATCATACTTTGTAATTTCATCTTTTAATGCTTCCATATACTCTCTTGTTACCTTATCACTTTGAGTACATAGTCTTTTTTCTGCCATATCAATTAATGCTTGTATATTTGCATCCATTTGCATTGATACATTATCTGTTTGCTTTCTTTCTTCTCTTGGTATATCAGTTCTATCTTCTCTACTTGTAGCAACATAAGGTGTACAACCTACATGATGTCTTACGAAATGCCCCATTACATAGAATGGTATGTTTTCCCATTTCCAACTTATAAAACCTCTTCTAATAGGGCTATGCCTTGATATTATTAATTTTCTTTTCCATTCCTCTGGTGGTGTTGTTTTTGCTTGTTTACTAATTGTTTGCATACAAGCATCTTTTATATTTAACCAATTTACATTGTATTCTGTTATTTTTGTTTTTGTATTATATTCCATATTTACTCCTCTACCTTTTCTACTAATCCATCTTTTATTAAGTCATTGATTTTATAAGTGCTATTTTTATAATATTTATTTTCTAAAAAAGACCATTCATAATCTACTTTAATAATTTCTTTTGTATCTTTATAAATGTTTGTAGCATAATCATTGTTATAATCTCTTTGCCAACAATCGTTATATTCTTTAAATCCATATTTTTCCAACACATTCAAATCCATGTTATCCCTTATTTTAAGCATAATTATTTCTCCTTTAAATTGTTAATTTCATCTATTAGTTCATCAAGCAAATCATATTCTTTAGCAGTAATTACATATCTTTCTTCTGCACTCATCCTTTTAAATTCATCAAAACTTGGAAGTGGTATTTTTTCTATCTTCTTTGGTTCTTCTATGATTTCTACATTTTCATTAAAAGCATTTGCTATTAAATTAATTTCATCTTCTAGTCCACCTAATGCAACACTATAACTTCTATCTTTTTTCTTTGTATAGTACATATCATAATCTTTATCAAACTCATATATTCTTCCTGTTACTTTAATCTTCTTTGGTGCTTTACCATCTTTTATTAAGCCTAATAATTCATACATTGTTATTTTCATATTTCCTCCTTAACCATTTATCATTATTAATTAATTTTTCTCTACAACCATTTGTATCGCAATATATATGCCCACTTAACATAAAGATTGAAGTTCCATACTTTATATGACTTCCACAATTTGGACATTCCACTATATAGTCCATTTCATCTTCACTATTACATTTATCTATTATTTTTATTGGTGGTTGTGATAAACTTGCATAAATGTAATTATCTAAATCTTTATCTACAAATTTTTTTTGTGTAATACTATGGTTTAATGCTTTCGCTATTGCTTGTTCAACTTTCATTATTTCCTCCTTAAAATATCAATATAAATAATAATAAAAAAGAAGAAACAACTAACAAAAGTAATAGTATCATAAGTAATATTAAAGTCGCTATTAATATATTATCTTCCCATTTACCCATAATAACCATCATCTCTCCTTTTCGCAGTTCTTTCCACTCTTTCTTTTAATGTGTTAATTATTTCATCATCATCATAACCATATTCATATAAAAATTGAAGTACAATTGATATTACATCAATACCCTCATTTAATAAATTTTCACTTTCATCTCCAAACTCATGGACTATAAATAATTCATCTTGTAATTCTCTAAATTCTTCACATAGTTTATCTCTTTGTTTTCTTGCACCAAAATACTCAAATGTTTTTACTAATTCTTCTCTTATATTATTCATCATATTCATAATATTTGCATTTATTAACATACCACAATGCAAACACTTCCCTTTCAATATCTTCAATTGTCATAGATTCGCTAATCCCAAAAAACTTTATGTTCATAGTATAATCTTCTTTTTCAAATTGTAAATCAACTTCATAATTAAGTTCATTTTTTTCATGTTCATATTCATATATTGTTATAAAGAACATGGTTTTGCCTTTTGTATTTCTAAATCTTTTTTGGAAAAATCTTTTGCTATTTCTATTTATTATGCCACTATTTTTCCATTCTTTGTAGCCATTTGCTAGTAAAATGTTTTCATTAATGTTTGTCATATTCCACCTCAAACATATTATTGTTTATCATTTCAAGTGTTAATACACCAACTAATTTGTGTTCATCTTTTTTTATTGGTTCTAAATACTTGTTTAGTTCATTTTGAGTTTCTGCAACTCTTGGAACAACAATTCCACCATGACCATCATAAGGGTCAAAATTTATATACATAAGGTCTTGTGGTTTTATCAAATCTAATATATCATTGCTACATTCCATTTTATTCATGTAATCTTTTGATAAATGTATCTTTCCATTATGTTTTAAATACAACCCACTATCTTCATATAAATTACCAACTAATACTATATCTTCTACTTGGTCAATTCCAAAGAAATCTCTTACATAAATACCTTTTTTTAAATTCATAAATTTTACTCCTTTGGCATTTCGTATATAATCATATTTCCATTATTACTCACTTTCACATTGCTAGGACATCTATAATGATAATTTCCTAATTGTGCTTCTTGTATTTCATCCATTACTTCTAATGCTCTTTCTTCACTTTTATAATTTGCTAACAATGTGTTAAAACCATTTGATTTTATTAAATATAATCCACTTGAATAATCTATATCTAATCTATCAACTTTCATTAAAGTTGTTCCATCTTGCGGCCTTATCCATAATTCCATATTTTCCTCCTATAAGTTATTATAAATTATATTTTTTTAAGTCATTTAATTGCATTAATTCTTCATATTTTTGCTTGGTTGCATTTTTTACATTTAATTTTCAAAATTCACCATCTCCTGTGTATTTTTCTACATATAAATTAACTAAATCTCTAACCACATTTGATGGTTTTTGATTATGTTTTTTGCATTTCTCAATGAACTTTTCATACTCAACATCATTAAATCTAAAAATTTTTCTTGTATTGTAATTTGTATTTTTGGTTTTTAATTCATATTCTTGGGTTTTTCCATTTCTAACTCTTGTTACTATCACTATATCACCTCCTACCCAAATATAGCATTACTAACCATATATTCACTCTTATTATTGTTTCTAACAACACTATTTATATATCTTGTAGTTGTATTAGTAGATTTATGTCTTAAAACTTGTTGTATATCATATACACTTTGTCCTAATTCGTACATTAATGTTCCTGATGTTCTTCTTAAAGAATGGCAACTAAATGTATCTTCTTCTATTCCAAACTTTTTAAAAATGTTTTTAATTTTAAGTCTTAAAGTTTTAGTTGTAACACCATTGCCTTTATTGTTGTTGCTTGTAGAAACAAATATATAACCAGTTGTTCTATCGCCAATATATGCTTTAATGTCATTTAAAACTTGTTCACTTAATTTAACATAGTCGCTTTTATCATCTCTTTTTTTACCTAATACAAACAAAACATATTCACCATTATAAATTTTAATATCTTCTATTAAAGCACTAGCCACTTCACAACTTCTTAAACCTGTTGTTACCATTAAACCAAATAAACATTTTTCTTCTAAATTAGTAAGATTAGAATAAATTGTTTTTACTTGTTCTAAAGATAATACTTGTTTTTTTGGTGTTGTATCATATCTAGCACCTTTAATATCAATAGCAATATTTTCATACAATTTATGTATGCTTAAATACCTAAATAATGCCTTAATAGACACCATATAACTATTTGTGGTATTACTACTATAATTCGCTCTTAAATAATCTCTAAACGCTATTATATCGTTTCTAGTAGGTTGTTTAATGTTGTTGTCCTTTAAATAGTTAATAAACTTATCAATTCCACACTTGTATGCTTTAAGTGTAAGTTCATCACTATCAATATAATCAATAAATGTTTCTTCAAATTTTTGTAGAGTTTCAATGGTTAAACCATTTGAATTATCCATAATTTCATTTAACATAAAAATCTTTCCTTTCCAAATTACAATTATAATATAACACACAAACTATCATTTGTCAATACAAAAATAAAAGAAAATGAATTATTTTTCATTTTCTTCGTTTTTTTTCTCGTTTAGCAATTCTTCTATTGCTTCATCAATTGCTTTATCTATCATAGATGCTAGTTTTTTTTGAAAAAACACACCTTTTATTTTGTTTGTAGTGTTTATAATACAAACTTCTACAATAAATTTTAATATCAAAGCACCTAAAAGCACATACCACAATACTTTAATTAAATAAACAAGGTTTTCTAACATAATTTCTCCTTTCTAAAAGCCTAATTCTTCTTCATCTATGGTAATATCATCACCAAAATCAACATACATATCATTTTCTTGTTGTTCTAACATTGTTGATTTATAGTCATCTAAAGCGATTTTATCTTCATGTTCTTTATTAGGTATCAATTCATATTCAAGAACCATAATGCTATGTATAGGGTTATACTTATCTAATCTATTGGCTCTTAAATTTTCTACACCCCTTTTAATAATAATTTCACTATCAGTTGGTAATGAAACACCACTTCTAAAATGTATAGGTATAGAAAAATATTCAGTTTTATTGTCTATGTTTTTTTGACCAACTCTTATTGAATAATATGATGTATCATTGAATACTCTTTTAAAAACCCTATATTTTTTATTGGGAACTATTTTATACCATATACTACCATTTTCTTCTTGCATTTTTACCCTCCAAAATGTTCATCATAATATTTCTTGTTTCTTTCAAGTAATTCATCTTGTAAAATACAAACATTATTGCTATTTTTAATAAATTCTTCTACACTATTTACTTCGTTTAAGTTCCTAAATGCTTTGGCAATGGCATTAACTAAATATTGATAATCTAATTGTGTTACATCTTTATTAGAACCATCACTAGATATATAAAATTTCTTATTTTCCATTTTTTCTACCTCTATTACTAACTTGTTTCATAACATTTGCTCTTTTTTGCAAATCTCTTGCTTGTCTATTTGCTTCTTTTGTTGCTCTTGACATTCTTGCTTTATCATTCATTATTTCTTGATATTGTGCCATTATTCTAGCATCATCTTCTGCTCTCCATCTCATTTCTTCTTGTGTCATTTTTCTAGTTTTGTTTGTCATTTTGTACCTCTTTCTTTTTAGTTGGTTTTCTTTTTGGCTTGTTGTTTTGCTTTAATTGTTCTTTTGCTTGTTTTTCTTGTTTTAAAAAACCTTGTGTATCTTCTAATGCTATTCTTAATTTGCAAACATCTTCTTTTGCTCTTTTTAAATTCTTTTCTAATATTTTTATTATATTTTCTTTTTGACCATTATTTCTTTCACTTACTTCTAATTTCAACTCTAACATTTTTATTTCTTCTTTCATTTCATTATATTTTCTTTTACTTATTATTCTTATCATATTCTCTCTCCTTTTTACTTGTGTATTGTATAGTCATTGTTAGACTACCATATTTATCTTTTGTTTCTAACACTATTGTGTCCATTACTTGTAATAAATTCTTCTTAATTGTTTCTTTATCTTTTAAAAATTCTTTAAACAAAATGTCAATTAATTCTTTTTTCATGTTTCACCTCTAATCAAAATTTATATCAATATCATGTTTTAGCACAATTTCTAATGGGTGTTTTAAGTGTGGGTCTATTGCTACAACATTAATATTTTCATCATTTAATTTGCTTTTAATGTATTCTTCATGTTTTAAATAATTTTCTTCTCCACTTGAAATATGGCACAAAATCACATTTTTCGTATTAATATTAACATTATTTTCCACAAAATTCCAACATTGTTGCATAGAAAGGTGTGTATTATATAATCTTTTTTGCTTATAATCGCTATAATCTAATGTATCTTCATCGCAATTACTTTCTATTAAAAAGAAATCTATATCATTAAAACTATAATCTATTTGCCCAGTATCAGTACAATATAACAATTTACAACCACTTATATTGTCTTTTATAAGATAGCCAAGACAAGGCACATCGTGTTCTAATGAAAAACCTACTATTGAAAATGTGCCTATTTCTATCTTTTGCATATCTTCTATACATTCTTTGTATTCTTGTATTGTTGGCAATATATCTAATGTTTCCTTATTCCCATAAAATTTGCCCATATAATAATCTTTTATGTCTTTGACACCCTTTGTATGGTCTGTATGTAAATGTGTCAAAATAACCCCATTTATTGCCTTTAAATCAATATGTTTTTGTAAATTCTTTATGCCACAATCCAACATTATGCTTGTGTCATTGTTTGACAATACATAGCAATTTCCTTTACTACTACTTCCATATACAATTAATTTTAGCATATTATTCACTTCTTTCATCAATTATTAATGTGCCACTTTGTTTAAAAAAACGATGGAATTTCATTAAATATCAACTACTCTTGTATTTAAAACTTTTGAGTTTGGTTCTTCCATTGTTTCATATTCATTAGAAGTAGTCCTATTTAAAGTTTCAATATATATGTCTTGGTCTTTTGCACTATTTACAAAGTTTTTACAACATCTATTAATTACTGTTTTTTTGCACATTTCATCAGCAAAGTTTACATGTGCTGGTGATTTGCCTTTTGTAGCACCTTGATTCCATGACTTATGTATTTGTTCTAGTGTCATAATTGTAGTATATGATTTGCTACCCCAAACACTTTCATCAAGTATTATTTTAGCCCATGCACCAATTATGTTGTCTAATTTTCTTTCTTCTAATGGACATGCTTTTGTTATTTTAATGTCATCATTACCAAATTCATCAACTAACAATTCATGTTCAGTTCCTTTGTAAATAACATCTGCTCTTACATCAATTATTCCTTTTATTCTTTTTAAACTTGTTATTTTACCAAAATAAGATGGTTGAAAGTTTAATTTATTATCGTAAGGTATAAAATAACCTTGATTTTTTGCAACATTTAAACCAAGTGTTGCCATATCTACTAAAGCATTTGCAATGCTATTCTTATCACAATTCATTAGTTTTGGGTCTTGTTTTATTGTTAAATAAGAACTTATAACAGCATTTTGATAGTTATAGTCTTTTGGCATAACCAAACCATTACTTACATAATTTGTTAATGTATTTGTTATTTGGTCTGCCATATTTTTAGGCAACATTAAGCCCATTTCTTTTGCAACATTTTCTTTTGTTGCTATTTCATTTTTAGTTTCTAATTTAATATCTTTTTCTTCCATTATTTAATCTCCTCATTATCTAAATTTTCAAAGTTAGCAAATATACTTATTTGCCCATTTGCATCTATTCCATTTAATCTATTAATTGCTATATCACAATAAGTTTTGTTTATTTCCATTCCAATGTATCTTCTTCCTGTTTCTTTACATGCAACACATGTTGTGCCACTCCCACAAAAACAATCTAATACAATATCATTTGGTTGTGTACTATGCAATATATGTTGTTTTACAAATTCTAAAGGCTTTATTGTAGGGTGTTTGTACATTTCTTTGTCATAAACATTTGCACTTGAAACATAATATTTGTGTTTTAACTCATAGCCATGATTAAGTTTTGTTCCTTTTTCTCTAAACATTAAACAATATTCAATATCAGGAAGCCAACTATTATTTGTTGTTGGTGTTGGGTTTGTTTTGCACCAAACTAATATTTCAAAATTACATCCTTTTTTTAAAAAATAATTCATAATATCATTAATTTGTAATTTACTGCACCAAATATAAATATATATGTTTTTCATAACTCTACATAATTCATCAAATATAGAATAATCTATTCCATTTTCTATGTTAGTTAATTGTAAATCTTTAGATTTTGTATTTTTTGCTATTCTTAATGCTTCTCTTTTGTCAGAAAAGTTATTTATATATTTTTCATCTGCACCCATTAACTCTAATCTTTTTTTTGCAGTTCTTTCTCCCAATGAACTTGTGCCTGACCCACCTTGTTGATAAAGATAAGGTATGTCAATATAAACTAAATCAATGCTTTTATCAGGAATATCTTTTATTAAATCATAGCAACTTCCTAATTGAATAGTGTTAATAATGTTTTCAAATTGCATTATTTCACTTCCAATTTAGAAACACCCTTTGTTGCTCTTGCAACTATTAATTGTGTGTTTGTTTTTATATCGCTAGTAACAGTTTCTACATTATCAACTATTAATGGTAAATATATATTCTTTGCTTTTTGTATTCCACAAATTAAATCTATTCCCATAAGTATTTTTTTAGCACTATTTACTTCTTTAAACTCTATGTTATTAGCATCTACAATTTTAAAACATTCTACTTCATCACCATTTAATGTTGTTTCTTTTGTTCTAAATTCACAAATACCAAAATACTCTTTTGTTCTAAATTTAAGAAGTTCTGCTTTAATATTATTAAACTTAATTACTTGTTGCATTTTTTCTTTGTTTGCAATTTTATTATTTTTCTTGTCATTTAATTCTTTTAAGGTTTTTTCAATATCTTCACTTATTTTGTTTAATGTTATAGTTGTTGCCAAACTCTCGTTTATTGTATCTAACTCTTGCTTTAATACACTATAATCAACTTCACAAGCCAATGGTTCTTCTATGTTGTCAAATTCTTCTCTTTTATTACAATAAACAATGTTTAAATCATTTAATTTTTGTTCTAGTTCTTTTAAATGTATTTCTTTGGTTTCTTTTGCAACCCTTATTTCTTTTTGTTTAGAAGTTTCTTCTTCTACTTGGTATTCTTTATTTTTTATAAATTCTAATTCTTCATTAAGACCTTTTACAAAACCACATTCAATATCATATTTTTCTTGGGCTTTTTCTAATTCTTTCTTTTGTCTATCATAATCTTCTTTTATTTTTTGTAATTCTTCTAATTGTTGTTGTTTTAATTTTTCAAGAGTTTCTTTTATCTTATCTTCAGGTAATTTTTGACCACATGCACTACATGTTTCGTTTTCTACCTTTACTTCTTTTTGCTTTAATTTATTTCCATTATTTTTTAAATTTTCTACAATGATAGAATAATTTTCAATAAGATTTTCGCTTTTTTTCTTTTCCAATGAGTGCATATCTAATTCTCTTAAAATTCTTTCAATATCTTTTCTTCTTAACATTTCAACATCATAAGCATTTTGCTTATATAGGTTTTCATAATCTTGTATCATTGCTTTATCATATTGAATTTCTTTTTCTATTCTTTTTATGTCATATTCTAATTCTTCTATTTTTCTTTTCTTTTCAAAATAATTAGATACTTCTAAATTTCTTTTACTTTCTTGTTCTTTAAGATTATAAATTTCTTTTTCTATTTCTTCTTTTCTAGCAACCAATTCATTATGTTTTGTATCTTCTACAACATATTTTTCTTTTGTATTTAATAATGTTTGATATTGAGTTTCTAAAACCTTTATTTGTTCATTTAAACTTTTTTCAGTTTCTTGCAATAACTTTTGTGTTTGTTCTATTCCAAACTTTCTAACATATTCTTCTATTAATTCAAAATCATCTCTTAATAACACTTCTTCATCTTTAATATCTCCAATTAAATCAAAAATTAATTTTTTTAAATCTTTCCAATGTAAGTTTGGAATATAGTTGATATTAGATAAACTCTTAAATGTTTCTTCATCTACAAAGTTTTCTAATAACTCTTTATTGTAATTAGTTTGAGTAATTGCTACTAAATTCTCTATTCCATCTATTACCCAACCTGTTTTTAATTCAGTTTTTCTATTTTTATAACTTCTTTCAATTACATAATTGTCATTTAATATTAATTTTACACTTGTTAAAATTGAATTATCTTCAACACCATTTATTATAGGGCTTATAACAAATTGCTTATTATCTTCTATATTTTTACCAAATAAGCACCACATTATAGAACTTAATGTGTTTGTTTTACCTAAACCATTTTCTCCTATTATCTCTGTGTTTTGTTCGTTAAAATCTATTTCTAATTCATTTATATTTCTAAAATTTTTAATAATTAACTTTTTAAATACTATCTTTTTCATTATTTTTCCTTTCTACTTAAAATTGTTTTACAAATGATATTAAATCACGATATATCCTTGTCTTTTTTACATAAGTATCTACATTGTGTTCTTTATCATAAAAATCTTGTTTTATTAATAATCTTGTAAGTTCTTGTATTAATTCTTCTCTTATATTTTCTTTCACATTATATCACCTAAACTAAAACAACTAGGTGGGTTAAATATATTTTGTATTCTTTTTCTTTCTTTTTCATCTTTGGTATTTTGCAAAATATATTTCAATAACTTTTCATATTTTTCATCAAATTCTATTTGTGGCATATTCATTAAACTTTCACGATTCAATGTTTTATTAAGATATTGCTTTGTCTTGGCAATAGCATAATCAACACTTGAACACCTATCGTAATGATTATCAAAATCATCAATTAAGACTTCTACATGACAATTTGGACATTGTACTTTATGAATTTTTATTTTTGATTTATCATTTGCTTTTGTTAAATACTTTGTTAAAAAATGTACCTTTGGTATATAAGAACCATAATCTTGACTTTTAAGATGTTCTTCTAATTTTGTATTTACATCAAAATAATCATAATCTTTTAATTCTTTATACCACTCATTCATTTTGTAATCATCAATTATAAATTCTTGATAATGAGATTTTATTCTTTGCATAAAATCTTTTAATTCTTGTTTTGTCATTTAATCACCCCAATTATTTAATACTTCATTAAATTTATCCATACCACTCTTTTTAGTTTTGTCTTTTTCCCAATTTGCTATCATTTTTTGTTTCCATGACTTAACTGGCTTACCACTTTGGTCTTTCCAATCATTTGCTTCATAGTATTCATAAAACTTTTTAGCATTAACATTGTTCTTTCTTTCTATGCAATATTTTTCTACTTCTTCTAATGTTGGTTTGACAATTTTTTGCTCTTTCTTTGTAAATAACAATTTATTGTTATTTATTTCTTTATATTCTTTAGTATTTAATTCTTTAGTATATTTATTTATGTCATAAAAAGCAATATCTTGATTTTCAAGATCTTGATTTTTAGGATGTAGGTCATTTCTTTCATAAATATTGTATTCCCAATCACTTATTTTCCCATCGCAATATATTCTTTTTCTCTCTAAATAATTATTTTTTTCTAATTCATTTAATATGCTATTTATTGTATCTTTTGTTTCTTTGCATATATTTTGCAAACCCCTAACTGAGTAATCCCAATCTTCAGGCAATGAAAACATCATGCTTAACAACCCCTTTGCTTTAAGAGATAAATTTTTATCTTTTAAGTGATAATTACTTATTATTGTGTAATTTTCAGTTTTATTTATTCTAAATACACCCATGTTATAAACCTCTTTGAAGTTCTAACAACTTAATTATTTGCTTATTTGACATTTTTATTGTTTCATTTATTCCTGCAATAATCAAACTATGTATTTCTTCCTTTGTAGCCCCCACAACTAATTCTTCTAATTCTTTGTTAGTTATCATGTTAATACCTCCTAACTTTCTTCTTTTATTTCTTTAAAGTATGTTTCATAATCTTCTTCTAAAATACTAGCCAACTTAATGTCTATATCTCTACCATTTAATCTTAAATAGTAAGCCATTAACTTGTTACTATTAGTTTTACCATTTTCAAACAAATATATATTTTGTCTTGAAACATTAGTTTCTTGTGCAACTTCTCTAATAGATTTGTTTTTATTAAGCCTTATAAACTTCCACATATTCACTCACATCACCTACCTTATTATATCGTTCCACATTCTATCTTTATTACATGGGCTATAACCTTTCATGCTATAAATATATTTTTTCATTTCTTGCCTTGCTTTAATATCTCCTTTTTCCTCCAATTGTTTGTAAATTACTCCAAATTTTTTAACTAATTCTCTATTATATTTCATTTTCTAATTTTTTCCTTAATTGATATTTAAACTTAATTCTATTGTTTTTAAAAATAGTTAATTTACAATAATTGCATTCGGTAAAGTCTTTGTTGTTTATAAATAATATTTTTTTCTTGCAATTAGGACACTTAATATATTGTGATAATTTGCTCATATCATATTCCTTTCTAAAACCCAATTTATTTGCCCCACATTAAACAAAAACCCTCTACCACGATAATTTATACTACTTAAACAAAAAATCGTTTATTTGGGCTAAAAATATTCTTGTTAAAATCATACCTAATCTATCTCCTTTCTATTTTTTGTAATTAAAGTGTATCATAAGACTTTACAAATGTCAATAATAATTTAACATTATTTACATAAAAAAAGAAACTTTTTCGTTTCTTTTTATTTTGAAATTTCATGTATTTGGGTTAATTTTGATTTTAAATTGTTAATTTCTTTGCTTAATTGTTCATTGTTTAATTGTAGTTGAGTTATGTTTTGTTGTAATTGTTCATTTGTTTCTTGAAGTTTAACAATTTCTTTTTTTAATCTTTCTTCTTCTGTTTCTTTTCTTGGATATAATATTTCCCATTCTTTGTTATATGCTATCCATATACTTGGTTCAACTTCGTACCATGTATAATTATCTTTTGTTGTAGTTGATAATATGTTATAAATGCCTTGATTTATATAACCAAGAATTGCACCATTTAAACTAGGTTCTTTTCTTGCTCTTAAAACTTCAGCAATTACTTCTATTTGGTCAACATATTCATTTCTTTCAATTGGTGTTCCTATTGTATCAGGAAGTGTAGTCCATTTATAATCGCTATATTTAATTAACCCATCTTCTCTAACATATAGTGCTTTAAATGGTTCTATTGTATTTTCAAACTTGTATGCTTTTTGAGAAGTTAATTTGTTTGTCATTTTAAACTTACCTTTTTGAACTTCTAAATGACAATGTGTTGCCACACCACCAGCAGTACCCATGTTGCTATAATGTTCACCTTGTTTATATATTGAACCTACCTTTGGTGGTTTATTATCATGACCTGTTAATAATGTCATGTAGTCTTTAGTTCCATTTGCATATTGTACTTTTTCCAAACTTTCAAATGCAATTAACCCACCTTTTGCTTGACTATCAACAAATACTACTTTGCCATCAAATGGTGCTGTTAATTTTGTGTCTTTATATGGGCTTAATACACCAAAATCTAGTGCTTTAGTTTCTTTATGAGAACCAACACCCATTGCTTGACTTTCCCATGTTTTCAATATTGGAAATATTGCTTTTTGCATATTAACCCACTCCATTCGTATTATCTTTTTTCTTTTGAAAGTAAAACATAAATACCATAGTAGCAAAAGGAATAAATTGTTCGCTAGGTATCATGCCCTTAAAAAAACCTATTACTAATGCTATACTCATTATTAATGTTATTATACTTTTTAAATCAATTAATTTTGCTAATTTTTCTTTTATCATAATTTCCTCCTTTATCATCCTAATTTAACTCCATAAACCCCATATATTATTAAACCATTATCTGCTAAATAAGTAGTATCTAAAACATTATCGTATATGTGACAATAACCCGAAGACACCAATGCACCATCGTTACTTATATAAAGTAATCTTTGATATGTCCAAGACTTCAAGTCATTCATATGAACATTATATATATTTGAGTAAGTATAGTTTAAATAAATGTTCAATGATGTAACAACAATTACGAAGTGATAATTATTTACATTTCCATTTAAAGTGTAAACACCACGAGTAGTAATCTTTCCATATAAAGTATCTATTTTCCCTATAAATGTATTTAATCTACTACAACTATATGTATCTTCTGTACTTTCACTATATTCATTTAATGCATTTGGTAATTTTACATTATTTCGTAATACATTTCCATTCACATTAACAGCATCTTCATATACTTCAATTATTGGTGTACTAATTGTTACATTTTGTGTAGAAGTTGTTACAATTTTTGTTGGGTCTAAATTACTTAAAGTATCTATAAATCTAAATTGAAAATCATAAGATGAGTTAGTTGCATAAGTTGTCCCTAAAGATAATTCATTAATACTAAAGTTTGCACCATTAATTGTAGGTGATGCCCAACTTGACCATCCACCCCATTCATTGCTACTTGCCAATTTACTTCTCCAAGAATATTTCAATGTACCAACATTTGTTACTTTCCCAAAGTTTCCATTCCAATATGTACCACTTAATGTTGCAATTACTTCAGTTGAAGTTTGCTCTGTTCTTTCAATTGTTGGTGTTAATACTTTTGGTGCAAAGTATTCAATAAAAGTGTCAACATATTTATCAGTTTGATAACCAGTTGATGGTGATAATTGCCTACTATCTTTTACAAAAAAACTAAATTTTCCTGTTGATATTGTGTTTATTGTAGTATCTTGTGAAGTTGAACTTTTATTGCCATTGACAACTTTATATTCTTGTAAATATGCTGATTTTTTTACAACAATATTTGCATCTATTATTGCATTTGTATAATCTTTAATAAATGCAGTTTCACTTCCTGTTAGTTTATATGTTGTGCCACTTGTTCCATCATTTTTAATTGTTACACTCAAAGTAGGTCTTGCAACTTCTTCATTTACACTTGCCCACATTGTTGTTTCATCACTTCCAACTAAAGAACCATCAGTATTATAGGTTTCACATAAAATCGTTAATTGTATTGATTTACTATTTGGTATTGCTTCATAAACTTCATCTGGCACTTTCCATTGATAATTTTCTTTTACATTTGAAGCAATAATTGACCAAACATCTTCATTTGGGTATCTCCATAATAATTGATGATTAAATGAAGAACTATTTATTTTCATATATATAGTACTTATACTTCCAATTTTTGAATCAGTAGCACTTATAGTAGTTTTTCTTGGTATAGTAGGTAATGTAATATTTCCACTTGTACTTAATTTGGTTTTATATACATAACCATCAAAACTTATATTGCTAGACCAAGTGCCATCTGGGTTGTGTTCTTGTTCCCAACTTCCACTTGCTCTTACCTTTTCTTTACCATCACTTTTTATAGCACTTTGTGTATAAGAACCACTTGCAAGAGTTCCTTTTTCGTTTGTTATGTTAAAAGGGTATGAGCCATTCCAAGACCAAGCATCATAATTTCCATAGGGGTTGTAAGCATATTGCCTTATTTCGTAATAAATTATATCTTTATTGTTTGCTTCATCTCTTCTACCATATTTTAAATATAACCTTAAATAACCAGTAACATTTTGTGTTACTTTTGTACTCGTTTCTAAAACCTTTTGAAATTCAGTTGTTAATTGCATTATTAATCACCTACCAATTTATTTATATCTTCAATTAGATTTTCTAAATGGAATATTTGTGTAACTTTTTTATTGTTTTTTATTCCTTTTACTACTCTTAAATAACCCAATTGTGCAGTTCCTGTAACAATTAATTTATCAATACCACTACCTTTATTATTAAAAACAGCAGTTAATTCTTCATAATTATAAACTTTAATACCTGTGTTATCTAATGCACTATTAACTTCGCTTGTGCTACTTCCTATTCTTAATGCTTGAGTGCCAAAATTATATTGCATTTTGTCTAACGATTCACCATGATTTGATACATCTATTAAAACACCATCTACATCAACTCTTAAACTAGTCATTTTGCCCTTTATATCTTTTAAATCGCCATTTATACTCTCATTTTCATCAGATATATTATCTATTTTTTGTGAATAACTACCAACTTCTATTTTTAATGAACCAACTTCGTTATCTATTGTGGTTTTGACATATTTTTTAAAATATTCGTTTGAATTTTGAGAAATATTAGTTTTTCTTTTTTCTTTGCTTATTTGTGTATCAAATGTGTGTTTTAATTTACCATTGTAAGTCAAAGTGTTTTGACCTAATGTTTTATATGTATTATTGTTTTCATCCATTGTTTCAATAAAGTCAAATGGGTCTATACTAGGGTTTCCATATATATTATCTATTTTAAATGAGTCTATACTAAAACCATTTACTATTTCATGAATTTCATTAATTTGATTTTGTGTATTTATATATGGGTTAGCACTATCTAAATATAATATATCGTTTGTTGGTTCTCCATGTGATGACTCATACTTTATAACACCACTTTCATATATTGTTTTAGAAATAGTATATTTAGTATCATTTGTAAAACTTGACACATCTTCAAATGGTAATGTATGTGTGTTTAAACTATTAAGTTTTATAAATTGTAATGCACCATGTCTATCTATATAAGCAAATGAACCACATTGTTCTGCTAAATAACCAACATAAGTTCTAGCAGTTATAGTGTTGTCATATATGCCTATTGTTTCATCCATTCCTCTAAAATTAGTTACACCACAAGTAACTCCACATGTAATACATATATCTTGTAATACTTGCATTTTAGTTACTACTTTAATTATGTTCCCTTGAGAATCTGTAGTTGTTGTTTCACTTCCATCAATAAGAGGTTTTGCATTATAATTAATATCAAATTTTACAGAGTTATCTCTTGCTTTAATTGTTGTTATACCATTACTTGTTGTTGGGGTTTCTTGTATATTAAATATACCTATTGGAATATATACATAACCTATTTCATCATTAATGTAAGTACCTATTTTTAAGTCAATAGGATTTTGAATTTTTGATAAATCTATGTCATGTACTTTTATTTCTATACTTTTTGCAATTAAGTTTGATAATGAGAATACTTTGCTTGAAGTATCTATTATATTTGATTTAATAGTTATTTTTTCTAGTATTTCATCAATATCTTCGTATTCAACACCATTAAATGCAAGATAGCATTTGTGTTTGCTATCTGCATTATAAATGGCACTTCTATATTGTTCTTGTGTACATTCACTTGGTATATATGCCATATTATTCCTCCACGAACCCAAATTGAATATCAGTATAGATATTATTTAATGGGTCTGTTTTATCAATATAATATTTATGATATTTAGGGCTTGAACAATACATTTTTTTTGTTACAATTTTCCACTCACTTTCATCAAAGAAAGTGCAATTAAACCAAACATCATTCCTTAATTCTAAAAGTTTTTTTAATTCATAACCACTCATAGTTGGTACATTAAAGTCTAATGTTTTAACATCATGTCTTATTCTATTTCTTTTAGTATAACCTTTTGTGTTTGTGTATGAGTCTAGGTCAACATCATTTTGACCAGCATCGTGTTCAGGAATTGTATTATTAATTCCATCACACGAATAAGGAAATTCTTGGTCATTTATATATATTTTGTTAATTTCGTAATTCATACTAACCTCCTATTACAATTGGTTTGCCATTGTCTTTTGCTATATCTTGCAAATTGTTTAATACAACCCTAGCAATTTCTTCACTTCCAACATTTATTACAAATGTTGCATTTTTAACACCACTATTTGCATTTCCTAGTTTTTTGTCTAATAAGTCCATCATTTGGTTTTGGTTGGCAACAAAACTTTGACCACCTATGTGTCCAACAAGTTCAGGGCCTCTTTCATTAGCAATGAACATTTGACCTACATTTGGCATACCACCACTTGCAAATGCTCCACCACTACTTCCACCACCAGTAGAGAATTTACTATTTCCTAAAAAGCCACCACCTTTATTACCACTACCATCGGATTTTTCGCCAACTTCAACTTCAAGTTTTTTCTTATTAAATTTACTATTATTCCATTTTTCAACTAATTTTTCTATTGCAATTTTAATTTTTTCTATCATTTTTGCAATTCCATCAAATATAGGTGTAAATGTATTTTTTATAAAATCAACTAATGGTTTTAGAGCATTATCCCATAAAGCCAAAAATATATCGCCTAATACTTTTATTGCAGGACCTATTACATTTTCTAATAACCACGATAGACCCTCAAATGCTAAATATAAACCATCTAATGCTATATTAACTAATGGGTCTAAAACATTTTTCCACAACCAACTTAATACATCTATTAATATTTCTAAAACAGGTTTTAAACTTTCTTGTAGTGTATCAATTATTGGAAGTATAATATTTTTCCATAAACTTCCTAACAAGGTCATTAATGATTCAAAAAGGCTTTTCAATTTTTCAATTATTGGTTTTAAACTTTCTTTTATTGTAGCAACTAATTCATCTACTTTTTTTCTAAATTCTTCGTTTTCTTTGTATAATTCTATAAATGTTGTTGTTAATAAAACTAACAATCCTATAACAATCCCAATAGGTGAAGTTATAAATTTTGTTATACTTCCACCAAGTTTAGTAATATTTCCAATTATTGAAGTAAGTTTAATTCCTTTTATTGCACTAAACAAACCACTTATATTGCTAAATTTAATTAAACCTATTTTGCTTAAAATACCCATAATAAAGTTTATACCACTATAAATTACACCACCAACACCTAATGCACCTAGTACAGTTCCACTTGTAATATGGTCAAACACAAATGACACATCTTTTGTTTCATCATTTGTTAATTTTGTAAAGCCAAGCCAAGCCATTATTTTATCTCTAATTTTTGTTGCCAACATTTCAACATTCATCATATTTTTTAAATAATCTTTACTTGTCTTATTAAATAATTTTAGTATATCTTCATCTACACCTAAACCACCACCACTTGAAGATGCACTAGGTGTAGTTATATTATTTAATTTATCAAATGACCTTAAACCACTTTTTAGTTTATTTGCACTAGAACCTGCTTTATTTAAATTTTGTGTTAATTGTTCAACACTTTCGTTAGTTCCACCAAAAAAGTCAAATTCTTTTTCATTATAGCCAACTAATTTTGCTAACCAATTTATTATTTCAGTAATAACCATTAGAAAAGCATTTAAATATGGAATTATTGTTTTTAATAATGGCATAAATACATTACCTATTGCTCTAGTTAATCTTGACATTTGTTCATCCATAATTCTCATTTGGTTTGCCAACGATTCAATTGTTCTTGCCCAATCATTTTGTGCTTCCTTTGTTTGATTTAATATAGATGTAACAATTAATAATCTTTTTTCTGCAAATGATAAATTGCTAACTAATTTATTAATTCCATTCTCCATTAAAGTCATTTGCAATGTTGCCTCAGTAATATCAGCACCAAATACTCTTACTGGCTTTGTTTGTCCTGCTAATGCACTTGTCAATTTTTCTACTGCACTTTGTGTATTAACATTGTATAACGATGCCAAATCTATTGATAATGCAGTTAGAGTCTTTGCAAGGGTTGTGCCTGTTTCATCTGCTAACCCCATTGCATTTGATAATTGTTTAAATAAACCTATTGTTTTATACCCCCAACTTTCATCTAAACCATACATTTCAGTTAAAGTATTAACAAACTTTTTTGCTTCGTTTGTATCATTGTTAAAAGCAACATCTAGTAAGTTCATATTTTCTAAATAATTAGCACTTTGACTTACCATTTGCGAAAAAGTTTTTGTTAAAGTTTTAAAAGAATGAACAAGTGCAGTTATACTTGCTAAATCAAGCAAACCACCTTTAATATCTTTTGAACTTTCTTTCACTTTATCTACTTGTTTTATGTTATTTGCAACTTGTTCAACTTCTTTTGCTTTTCCTTTTGTAATTCCTGATAATGCACCATTTATTTTTGTTAGTGTTTCAGCATATCTTTCTAATTTTTTTTCGCCACTTATACTATTTTTAAAACTTATACCAATGTCTGTTGCATTGTTCATAAAGGTATCACTCACCTTTCTTTAATTTTTTCTATAAATTTTTTCTTCAAACTTGCATAATATTTCATAGAATTAAAATATTCTTTTTGTTGTTTTTCCTTATCAATTTTATTGTTGTTATGTTCTTCTTTTTTACCCAATTCATAAGGTTTTGTTGGGTATGTCCTATTATCACCTTGTGGCTTACTTCCTAATAGTTTTGCTATTCCAATGTATAACTTTTGTGTTAGAATTGAATTTCCATCATGTATGTATAGCCCACTTAACCAACTTTTATAATTATATTCTTCGTATTCATTTTTTTTCTTATTAATATAAAAAGTACGATATGAAGCAAATAAGTTTGGGTCATCTTTCCAAAACTCATCACTTGTCATACCATACTCTAATGCAATAGGAAAGAGATAATTATAAAAATATTCTTCAAAAGTTTCATATTTTTTTAACTTTTCATTGTCCTCTATTTGTTGGCTTGGGCTTTCAAGTTTTTTTGTTCTTCAATATACTTTTGACTTATTTCTGTTGATAATTGCATAAATTTACCATATAACTCACTTAATGCTTCTATTTTTGCATCATCTTCAAAGTAAGGTTCTAGTATTTTTTTAACTTCATTTATATTTAATTTATGATTAGGGTACAACCAAATCCAAAATGCCTTTGCATAAAGGTCTTTTAATAATGCAAGTTTTTTGTCTGCTTCTTCTTGCATTTCATCTAATTTGATTTCTTCTTCAAATGGGTTTTCATTTTCTTCAATTTCTTCCTTATATTCAAATATAGGTTTTGAAATTTCTTTGTAAGTTTTTTGTAAGTTTGTGTATTTTTCTATTCTTACAACACTTTCCCTATTTAACTCTAGTGTGTATTCTACACCATTTAATTCAATTATTTCATTTCTTTTCATTACAAATCTCCTATTTTCTTTTATTTTGCTATTAATTTGAAAAATAAGACACTTTATTAGTGTTGGGCTATATTTGTATCATACAACACAAAAAGTGTCTTAAAATTCATTTTTATATTATTCTACAATAACTAATACACTTCTAACAAAACTTGCATAGCCCACTTTAGAAGTCTTAATTCTTACAATTGTAGAACCCTCTGCTACACCTGTGATAGTTACTACATTTTCACTAGCACTTGCAGTAGCATAAGAAGAACCACCATCTTCTTGTACAACTTCAATTGTTGCATCAGCAGGTTCAGTTGTTACATTTATTTTATGTGTACCTTGTTTTGCAATAACAACTTTATCAATAATGTCATTTGTTATAATTGCAGTATCTTCAAGTAAAGCATAACAATTTTCAACATAAGTATCTCCTGTTGTTGGTGTTATTGTTATTTCTCCTTGTTCTAAACCACCTACATCGGTATTGTTTAATTTATAATTGATTTTTCCACTATACTTCATAGCAGTTAAGTCAGGTAACACTCTTAAAAAGTCGCAAGGTTTTCCTTTTAATTCTTCAAGAATTGTTATGTTATCTCTATGAGCATAGAATGGAATAGTCTTTTGTGGGTTTTCAGTTCTACCCTCAACTGATGTTGCTTGTTTGTTACCAACAGCAGTTTTGTCTAATTGTGCAGGTGCTGACCCATTTTCACCTGTACCAGTAATAGGTAGTAATATAGAGTATTTACCACTTGCTTTTTTAATAAACAAGCCACTACCTAAATGTTCACTTAATGCTCTATCTTCTATACTATTAAACATATAATCATCTCCTTATTATATTTCCTCTTGCATTTCCTATCGCACATTGATATTGTACATTTATTCTTGATATGCTATCATCCAAGTTAAATGTAGGTCTGCAAGAAGTTCTTAACATATTTTTTTTATCAAAAAATTTCAATACAAGTTTTAGCAAATCTTCACTAATTACTTGTGCAGAAATTGTTTTTCCACTTATTACTTTGTTTTTTGAATATATATCTATTGTGAAATAAAAGTTATCATAATATTCTATTTTATCAATTGTACATTCGTTAGTATTAATAAAATTTGTTAAAACAAATGATATAACAGGAAAGTGTGTTGAAGTATTAGTATTATGTTTAACAACTTTAACATTATATTGAGAATTGTTATCAATATATTCTTTAAATTCTTTAAACAATAAATTGTATTTTTCTATCATACTTTACATCCTTTCCAAATACTCAAACAACCAACTTTTCATACTACCATTTATTAGTGTTACAGTTTTTCTATATATTTCCATGCCCTCATAACCATAAGTAGAATATATTTGACCATCTTTCTTGTATCGCCATGCAAAATTATGTTTATTAACATTGTATTCCCATGCACCCATTTTAGCATTATTTTCTCCTACGATACCAACACCATATTCAAATGCTAATGCTATTGAAAACCCATTTGGGTATTTTGCTTGAGTGTGTGGCGACATCTCACTAATATCTGCCATTGTATGATTATATAATACAAAACCATCGCTTGTATCTTCTATTATGTTGTTTTTTTTATATTCTTCTATATATTCATCATTTGTTGTTCCATCTTTTAAATTAACATCTATAACATCATTTAATGTTCTCATAAACTTTTGTTTTAAAAAGTCCATAAAATCATTGTCAATTTCTTTTCCATTTAGTACATTAACACAATAAATGTATCTTTGTAATTTATCTATGGAATTTATTTTGGTAGAAACATTAATCATGTTCTATATTGTCATACTTTGATAAATCAAAGTTTTTTCTTTTGATTTCTTTTTTTTCATCATAAGGTATATATCTTTTTGTTCCTATAAAATCACTAGCCACATTTTTGGCTACTTGAATTATAGCATTGGTTTTTATGTCTTTTAATTTGACTTTTTCCATTATATTTCCTCCTTTATGATTTCTTCTAAAATTACCATAACTTTGGTGTTTTGTTTTCTACATGCTTTTACTTCGTAATTTGCATTTTGACCATAGATTTCTTCGCCTTTTGGTGTAGCACCATATAGATAGGCTCTATCAAAATCTTTAATCTTTCCAATATCTTTATAATCTATAAGACATTGTACTACATCATTTTTAGTTTCGCCATAAACACTCATGTATGATTGCAAGGACTTCCATGTCATAGGTTGATAATTAACTTTCCCAAAGGTAAAAGGTTTGCCATATAAAACAATTTCGTTGCCATAGTCATCAACTTCAACACCAACTTTTGGTGCAATGTACATTGTTTTTCTAGCATTAGAAATAGTGTCATTTGCAACTTTAAAGAACATTCTCATCACTTCCTATATAACCAACCATAGGTTCAATTTGCTCAACTAAATTAGTAGATAGATTTGCACTATCTCTAGTCCAACTTAAACCATTTTCACTATAAGATTTAATGTTGGTTGAACCAATTAATTTATATAGTTCTTCGCAACACCTTAATTGCCAATTGTAATATTTTTTTGGCAATTCATAGTCATAATAATCTTCGTATGGAAACCTTAAAGAGAGTGCTATGTATCTACTATCTTCAAGAAGTTTTTTTAAAGTTTCTTCATAAATTATAGTAGTTTCAAACTCAACTTCATCATAAGGTATTCTTTCTCTTAATAATTCTAATTGTGTCTTAACACTCTCCATAAGTATCTCTCCTTACTAACCTCTAGATATTATTCTTGCTAAAGGTATCATTTTGTGGTTTACATATTTCTTTTCTCCACCTGACTTACCATTGTTTACTACTTCCCAGTTTTGACCATTTGCAAGTTCTTCAGTAGTTGGTGAATTACTAGCCATTGCCTTTTTAGTAAATGAAATCCATTTAGGTGCAAATAACTTTCTTTGTCTAGTGTAAAGAATATCTATACCACCATTAGTTTTAGCATCTCTACCCATTTCGTTAGGATGTTTAACACCAACATTGTCATATTCAAAGAATTTTTCTCCTAGTACATAAGAAACATATTTTGTAGCACTTGTTACATAATTTTCTGCAGTTACATTTGATGGATAAAAATTTGCTTTTTTAACATCTGCTAAATTTACTTGTCCAGTAGTTGCTCCACTTGATACAACTTTCAATGCACCAACTGTTTCAGCAGTTGCTTCATCATAACCCTCTAAAACAGGCATATCATCATCAATAACAACTAATTTACCATTCCATGTTGCTAGGTTTAAATCTCTTGTAATACCATTAGCATCAGTGTACTTTAAGTATTCTAATAGATTTAAATTTTCTAGATTAGTTGCAGGTAATGAGTGCATAAATGCAATTTTGAAGTGTTTTTTCTTATCTCCACTTGCTTTTTGAATTGCTTTGTTCATAGCAACTGCATCTAATTCTCCATTAACTTCATAAGTGTGGTTTTCAACGAAATTAGCACCTTTGTCTGTCATAGCAAATATACCTTTTAATATTGCAAGAATATCTGCTTGGTCAACTGCTTCATAATATTCGTTTACTTCTTCAGCCATAGGCATGAAATCTTCTCCTGTTAATTCACTAGAGAAATCTTTTTCTTGCCATGCTTTCATTCTTCCTATTATAATTTTACCTTGTTCAAAAGTATCTCTTGAAGTTGCTTCCATATTAACTACACCATCATAGTTTAATACTTGTCCATCAATAAGACCTTTAATTGGTTCAGTGAAATAGTTTCCACCAACTTCATCTCTTAATCTTGCTGTCATGTTTGGTTTTGCATCAAATAAACCATTTTTAATTAATGTGTTTTCTTTTGTACTTGGAACTTTCTTTCTATATTTTTCAAACACATTAGGATTCCAAGTTTTGCTATCAAATTTAGCCATTTAAATCATCTCCTTATTTTTTATAATTTTTCAAATTCTTCAGGATGCTCTAATGCAAACTTGTTTTGTTCTTCACTTGATAAACTCCTAAATTTATCAAAAGTCATAACATCATTACTTGTTGCATTGTTCATATTAGGTTTTAAATCCAAATTAGTTAAATCTTCCTTTGTTTTCTTTGCAACTTCTTCTCTTAAATTGTTAAAACTATTTAATAACTCTGTTGCATTAGAAATTGTTATTGCTTCATCTTCATTAACTAAAGATTTTAATAATGTATCATTTACATTACAACCAGCTAGAATTTCTTTTGCTTTTGCAGTATTCACTATTAGTTTTGACTCTTTAAGATTTTTAGCAATTTCTTGCTTATCTTGTTCAAGCTTCTCTTGTTCACTCATTTTAGATTTGTTAATTTCATCTAATTGAGATTTGATAGAATCGTAATCGCTATATTTTTTTAATTCTTCATTTTTTTGTGCGATTTCTTCTTTTAATGCTTTTTCACTTGCATGAAATACATTTAACAAAGAACTAACTTGCTCATCTGTTGCATTTTCTCCTAATATTTTTTTTGCATCTTCTCTTGACATTGCCATATTATCCCTCCTTAACAGCATTTTTTTACATTGTTTGCCTAACAATAGAGAATATATTGCACATTTGATATGCTCAAATGTTAAAGCCAATTGTTGGGGTCGAGGCTCTATGCACTGCCCATAGACTTGGGTCTAACCACCTCGATATGTAAAGGGCTATTGCCCTTGTCTATCGTTTTCTTTTGCTTTTCTCATTTGATTATTTTGTTCATTTATTTTATTTTCGTTGTTATTACTTTGTTTCATCATTTCTTCTTGCAATTTTCTTTTTTCTTCTTCAAAAGCCTTTTGCATTTTTGTAACCATTACAGGGTCGCTAAACAAACCTATAACTTGGTTTCTAATTTCAGGTGGTATATTAGCAGTAGTTAAATTTAATAATGCTTGTGTTTTGTTTAATAAGTTATCACTTAAATCTCTACTAAACTTACTTTCAATATCACTTGCTTTTAAACTTTTTATACCACTTTTACTTGCATTTTTACATATTTTAAGAACAACTTTTAAAGCATTTCTATCGCATCTCTTAAATGCTTGTTCTTCTCCATCTATTCTAATACTTGCACTTGTAAAACCTTGCCCAGTTAAAAATGCTTTACCTGTTTCTGCATTACTTACATCACCATTATTTGTTGCTTGTGGAACACTTAATATTGTATGCAATGCACCTAATTTCCTTAAATAGAAAATTTGTGTATCAAGAGATTTTAACCTTGATTGCAACAATTCTACACTTGCTTTCTTTTGTTCAGTTGATTTTATTGATACTGCACCATATTCTTTTATAGCATCCATTGAATTTTTGTTTACTTCAGCATTTGTAAACACCATTATACTATTAACAAATGCTTCTATGTCATCCATATCAAGATTTTCAACATAGTTAATATCATCAAATAAGTCTTTTGCTATTTCCAAAAAGCCCATTCTTCTTCTATTCATATAATATTCAATAATAATATGTGTATTTAAGATTATTGCTTTTGTCTTATCTTTTATTATTTCATAATCTCCACTCTTATTGTTTATTACATAATGAGTATTTCTAGTATATACATTGTATTCTTCATATTCTCTTTCGTGGTTTTTACCCTCGTTATCAGTGTAAATATACTTCTTGCTAACTTCTATATACGAAAGTAATTGTTCATGGTTTATAGAACTTGAATAGACTACTTCAGTATTAGAAGCATCACAATTTATAAGTTCAAATGGAGATTCATCATCTTCACTTATAGGACTACCATATATATATCTAAAACCTCTACCACAAGTAAATATATCTTCATATATTTCTTGGTCTAGCCATTCTTTATCTTCGTATTTATTATAAGTATTTAATTTAATTATTTCTTCATTATTAACATCGTTTATTGGTGCATATTGAATAGGTTTGCCTAATAAAAAGGTTTTTTTCCAATCATTAAAAGCATAAGCCCAATTTTCTACACTTGTATTATTTATATCAGTTCTTGTTTTTTTAGTCTTATATTTAATATCTTGGTCGCCATACAAATAATCTTGTAGGTATTTTGTTTCCAATTTATTTTGTTCATGTATAGATATACTATTAACTAATATATCTAAAACTCTTGAACCAACTTCTTCAGGAGAACCACTTAACAATTCTTTTTCAGTATAATTGGCATATATTACTTTTCTACCATGTGTTTTCATTGCTTCCATTAATTCACCTCTTTAGAGTTCTTTACCCTTATTTACAAGAAAAATATAACACAACACCTTGCTTTTGTCAAATTAAGTTAAAAAAAGAGAATTTTACATAAATTCTCTTATTCCTTGTAAAGGTATTGCTTCTTGAGTTTGCATGTTTTCTTCTACAATTTCACTTCCAAATAATGCACAACTATCTGGGGCATCATCATTTGAATTTATACCTGTTGCATTATAAGAAGTTAAGTTCTCCATAAATTTGCCTAAATGTGTATTTATTCCATACATTCCCCTTTGTGGAAACACTAATTTTTTCTTTATAATATGCTTTTCGTTCTCAATTCTAGTTGCTTTTGGTATTGTATTGTATTTTTCATATATTTCACAATAATAAACACCTTTTTCTTCTAACAATTTTTCAACATTTTGTTTTAATTCGCTAGTTACATTACTTTCTATAACTAACATAACAATATGATTTTCTATAATTTTTTCAACAATATCATTATACATGTCTTTTGTAGCAGTTCTAGTAAATAAAGCATCTTTCAAATAATAATCAAAAGTTTTATCATTTTCTACTTTTGAAAAAATAGGCATTGCAAAATAGTCTTTACCACTTTTTCTTGTAGCATCTATTACTGCATAACTACCAATTAAATCGCTTTTTGGCAACTTTTCATAACATCTTAACTTATCATAACTAAACGATAATGACTCTGGGTTTGTTGGTCTTTGTTGAAAGTTAGTTTCCCATAAATATGGTTCCATATTTGCTTTTTCTTTTAATAAATCTTTTGTTGATTTTAACTCAGGACATGTACTTTTATTAGTAACATAGTCAAGTGCAGGAACTTGAATAATAGCACAACTTTCATCTTCACTAACTAAAGTATAAGGATATTTTGGATGTTTTTTAAATTTATGTTCTCTTTTTAATTGTTGTATTTTTAAATCTATATAATCACCACTAGCCCATAGTGTTCCAGTAATACAAACATTAGGTATTAAATGTTGGACAAATCTTTTTTCCCAAACAGTTATTGATTTATTGTAATAATAACTATTTAACTCTTTATTCATTGCTTCCTTATAGTCAGGGTATAAGTCATCTATGTGTATAGATTTACTTGCTCTTGAACCTACTACATTGGCTTGTGTAGTTTTTGCATAATAACTATATTGAAGTTTAGCAGTTCTTAATTTCCACTTTTCATCAGTTTCTTTTAAAAAGTAGTTTTTATCTTCTTCATCATATTTCATGCTAGGGAATACCTCGCCAAATGCTTGAGATTTAATCTCATCTATAACTGTCCTAGAACCTGCTTTAACAACATCATCGTTAGAACATAATGAAAGTATTGCACCTTTATTATCTATTCCAAATGACCATGCCTCACTTATCTTTTTAGGATATGTTTTCCCATAACCACTAGGTGCATTAAATATTAATGTATGAAAATTAGGGTTGCACTCTAACTCTTGTAAATAGTGCATATAACCAACTAAAATATTATATCTAGGTTCAAAAAACTTTTCTTTTTCAGGCTCATCCCATTCACGATAAACCATGTAGTGTTCTAGGGAAATTCTTGCACCCATTTTATAAGCATACTTTAATTGCTTTTCATATTCTATTGCATGGGCTTTATTGTCATCTACTTTTATTAATAAATCTAGTAATGGTATATATCTTTTAATAGTTAATAAACCACATTCTTTTACATATTTTTCAAAACTCTTAAATAGCAAAAACAAATCTTGCATCATTTCGTAAATGTTTTCATACGATAATTTTTCAACATAACTAAATTTAAAATTTCTTTCTAATAATGAGAGAATTTCTTCTATTGTTTCTTTTATTTTATGTGGGTCTAATTTATTATTCATATATTACCCCTTTTTAGTAGAAAATTGTTTATATTTATTTAATCTTTCAGTAATTCTCTCTATATCAGGTTGTTCAACAATATTTATATTTATTTTTGGTTGTTCTTTTTCTATCATTTCGTTTTGTGATTTCATTTTAAAAATAGTTGTTCTTTCGTTTACCATTCCCAATTGGCTCATTGTTAAATTAGTATCTCCAATTTGGTCATATATCTTTTCTACTACAACTCTCATGTTAATATCACTAGAATTTCTATAACTTCTCAATGTGTACATAGTAATTCCTGCTAGTTTGCAAAATGAAGTCAATGAACTAGGAAATTGCCCTATTTTGTCATTTACTTCTGCTAAAATAAAGCAATAATAATCAAAAACCATTCCTAATTTTTCAGCATTATACATTGGTTCTTGAGAAGTAATAGGAACAATAGACTTAAAAAAATAATTATCTATAACAAGTGGGGTTGTTTTAATTTCAAAATTTATAGGTTCTCCATCTTTATTCCATTTACAAGGCTTGTAATGGTCTTGAGCAAACTTTGTTATTTCTTCAACTATTTTTTCCTTTTGTTCATCTATTTTTTCTAATAAATTATCAACTTTGTTAGTAACAAAAAATTGTTCTAACTCTCTAACACTATTTTGCCTTTTTAATTCTAATTCAAATTTTTCTTCGTTATCAAGCATAAGAAACCTCCTATATCTTTGACTACATTTTAGTATAATTTGATTTTTTAGTCAAATTATTATATATTTTGTATATATAATAAAGGAGGTAATCATGAAAAATCTAGGAAAGAGATTTGAAGAAAATTGGAAAAAATCAGTCCCTGATTATATGTTTTATTATCGTTTTAGAGATAGTGGTAGTAGTTATTATGGTGGCAATGCCAATTTAAGGTTTTCATCTAGTAATATAGCAGATTGCATGTTAAATGACCCATTTACAGGACTACACTTAATTGAACTCAAACACCATAAAGGCAAATCAATACCATTAAGTTGTATTGTGGGGAATAAAACTAAACAAAAGCAAATAGATGACTTATATAAAGCAAATCAATATAGTAATACATATTCTAGTCTTATAGTGTTTTTTAGTGATGTTGAAAGGTGTTTTCAATTATCAATAAATGATTTTGTAGATTTCACTAAAAATGAAGATAGAAAATCAATACCTATTGAATATTTTGAAGAAAATGGTATAGAAATTAAAGTAAACAAATTAAAAACTAATTATAGATTTGATATAAATAGTTGGTTAAAAGAATTATAAAAAGGACATATTGTCCTTTGTTTTTATTTGGAGGACTTGGTGAGAATTGCACTCACGATATGTGTTTTGCAGACACAGACCTTACTACTTGGCTACAAGTCCATAATAAGGGGTTCTTCGCCCTACTGATATATTAATCAATTTTCTATCTTTAATATTTTTTCTATGTTATATCCTTTTTTTGATTTTTTCCAAGCAGTTTGATAATTTACATTATATATTTGACACCATTCACTTAATAATTTTGTTTCGCCATTTAAAGTATATAATATTTTACCACCACTTTTTATAACAGGTTTATTTAATGCTTCTTCAATTGATAAACCTGCTTTTAACCTATCACTTAATGTTACTATATTTATATTAAATTTTTTACACCATTGCGATAAGGTTTTTGTTTCTCCTTTATAAGTTATTTTTCTATTTGTTCTTTTATTATTATCTTGCACTTCTTTGGTTACCCATCTACAATTACTTGGTTCATAATTTCCATTTACATCTATTCTATCAATAGATAATCCATCTTCATAACCGTTATTCATTGCCCATTCATAAAAACTTTGAGGATTATTTATCCATTCGCTACACATTTTTATCCCCCTACCACCATATCTTTGATAACCATTAGTGCTAGGATAATAACATCTACAATACATACTATGTCTTATAACCATTAATCTCTTTTTATCTTTTTTATCCATAATAAAAATACCTCCCACAACAAAGTATTAGAGGAGTAGTTGTGGCACTCCTCTATATACAATTATAACATAAAATTTACAATACTTTCCATATATATTCAATTTTTTTATTAGTGCAATCCCATGTGTCTATGACATAGCCATCGACACAAGTTGTTATATGCCCCAAAGTTGTTATTAAATATTTACCAATAGGGTGATTTTCTGCAAATTCTCCTATATATGTTTCTTTATAAGGAACTCTTTTAAATTTCTTATCTAAAAATTTTCTCACAAAAACAACACTGTCCATCATATAGCCTTGTTCCATAGCACTTTTGCATATTTCTTTATATGCCTCTGCCCATGTTATATTCATAACTACTGAATATGCTCTAGGAAAGCAATCATTAATAAAGTTATTATGGCTATTCGCATTATGAAACTTATACATTACATTTGACTAATTTTTTTAGAATAATGTTTAATTAATTCAACTTCTTCTTGTGAAGTTGCATCTTGTTTTAGCATTTCCATAAATTCAACAACACTTTCAAGCATATATTCTAATGATTTCATTGTGTCGCCTTTAGCACCATAGTTTCCATCATTGTATTGTTCTCTATTTTCACTATATTCACCATAAGAGTATTGCATTTCATCTAGCATTTCTTGACCACGATATCTTCCACTACCTCTACCACCACGATATCTACCTCTACCAGTGCCTTTTACACCCCTGCGACCATAACTACCATCACTATATTCATCATATTCACCATAGTTTCCCATTGTTCTATATCTCATATTTTCCTCCTTTTCTATTTCTACAATATCTTTTTTTATATCAACTACTTTGCTTAAAAAATCAATATTGTTTGTTTCAATACCTATATTAGATATTTCTTTAATATTTTTATCAATTTCTTCTTTTAACTTCTCAATGAAGTTTTCTTGTTTTTGTTCTTCCACATTATCACCTATGCCTTTCTAGTTATTGTCAAGTTAGCATTTTGAATAATTGGTATTTCAGTATCAGTAGGTGTTGGTGTAACCCCTGTTAATACACTAGGAATAGAAGCAATTGATATATTTACATTTCCTTTGCAACATACTTTTATTTTTTTAGTAAATGCCACATTGGAATAATCACCAGCAGTAGCAATGGTTTCAATAACAGTTGTTCCTTGTGCTAAAACACCATCTATTAATAACCCTAATGCAACAACTCCTGCAGTAGCACTTGTTACATTTGCATTAAATGTTATTTCATATAAACCACCCTCTAATATTTTATATAGAGGCGAACCATCACTATGTTGCAACCAAATGCAACAATTTGCTCTTCTTGTCCTAACATCATCATTCAAGAAAGATATAGTACTAGAATTAGAAGCCAAAATTTCTATGTTTTCATTAACACTTTGTATCATAAAATCATTCCTTTCTATATTTAATAGGTATTTTATTGGCATTAATTGGTTTCGTTAGTGCTTCAACAATATCCATACCTTTATTTAATCTATATATTACAGTTGTAAATTTAATATTATATAATTCACACCACTCGGTTAAACATTTTTTCTCTTTGTTGATAATATAATTTCTATTTTGAGAATAATTTCTATGTTGTTCTTTTAATGTTACCCATCTACAATTTTCAGGGCAATAATCTTTATTATTATCAATTCTATCTAATGTTAAATCTTTATTATAATTATTATTTATAGCCCATTCATAAAAATTATAAAAATCTTCTTTCCAATTTTTACATACTTTTATTCCTTTCGCACCGTAATTTTTATAGTCTTTAGCATTTTTATTAAAGCATCTTCTGTTCATGTTATACCAAATATTATATAACCTATTATTATGTTTACTTATTTTTTTCATAATTCTTCTCCTTTTATAATTATTTTTCTTGATTATAACATGGTTTGAGAATTATGTAAATAAAAGGTATAGACTTGCTATACCTTTAATAAAATCAGCAAGTCCCTTTAATCAGGGTTGTCTGTTAGACTTCTCACTTAATTAATAGTTTCCACATCCACAACCATTGTTATAACCAAAACCATTTAATGAATAGTTAAAACAACAATTAGGATTTGGTACTATGTATGCAGGATTTGGACAAGGTTTTAACTCATTGATTAAGTAAGCATTTTGTTTTGCTTGACTTGCACTTAATCTTAATGCATTAATTTCGTTTTGTTGTGCTTGAATTTGAGCATTCTTATCTTCAATTCTATTAGCGACTATTTCATCATGTAATGCACGATAATTTGCATTAACGGTGTCAACTATATCTCTAGTATTCATATTCATTGTGTTTTGTAAAGCACAAGTATTAGTTGCTAGATTGTAATTTACACCATCAATAGCCCTTTGTGTTTGGCAACAACAACTTGCTAAATCACTTGATAAGTTATTAATAGCATTTCTAGTTTCATAACCATTTGTCATAATTGAATTATTAACACCAGCAAATCCATTTAATAGACTTGTATTCATAGCATAGAAACCATCACAAATTCCATTTTGGATGTATCTTGATTGTGAAGTTAAATCTCCAAATCCATCGCTTAGTTGTCTTTGAATTGTGGCAAAATCAGAAGCAAGTACATAATTGTCCATTGCTCCTAAACCATTACCACCGCCAAAGCCATTATTATTTCTTCCCCAACCCATAAAGGCAAAGATTAAGAAAATAATAACCCACCAGGCACCATTATCTCCAAACATTCCATCACCATTATTACCACTTCTTCCTGATAATAAAGCAACATCAGAGGCTGATAAACCATCTCTCATATTTTATTTCTCCTTTCAATTATTTAAACCTACTTGATTATTTCAACTTACCATGGTATAATTAATTTGTCGGGATAATCATTAAATAGATTTATATAGGTATCAAAGCGATTATCTCGACAATAAAAACTTTGGTACTTATATAAGTCTATTTTTTATGGAGGATTTTATGAAAGAAATATGGAAAGATATAAAAGGATATGAAGGATTGTATCAAATATCTAATCTAGGAAATGTAAAAAGTTTAAAAAGAAATAGATTTAATTATAGACTTCAAAGAATGATAGTTGTAAATAAAGAAAAGTTATTAAAACAATCATTTGATGGAAAAAAATATTTGTTTGTAACATTGCAAAACCATAAATCAAGAAAAAATTATAAAATACATAGATTAGTAGCTGAGTCATTTATACCAAATCCAAATGATTTGCCCCAAGTTAACCATATAGATGGAAACAAAACCAATAATTGTGTTTCTAATTTAGAATGGTGTGATGGTTCATATAATGTTAAAGAATCTTTTAGATTAGGTTTAAGTAAAAAAGGTGCGGTACATCCTAATAGTAAAAAAGTATTGCAATATGACTTAAATGGAAATCTCATAAAAGAATGGCATTGTGTCATAGATGCTATAAATAATTTACATTTACCTAAATATGCTCATAGTGGTATCAGTTTATGTTGTTATGGCAAAACACAAAGTGCTTATGGTTTTAAATGGAAGTATATTGATTAACAATATACCTTTATTTTTTTAAACCAAAATTATTTACAAATTTATTAAATTCCTCGTCATAATTCCGCCCTTGTTCTTTCATATAATTTCTTGCAAATTGTTCTAAGCCTTTTGTATCTCCTTTATTTGCCATTTCAATTAAATTAGCAAATATAGGATTTGTATTATTCTTTAACATATTCATAACTATATTTTTAGGGTTCATATTTCCCATCATTCCTTTTATCATATTTAAAGGGTTCATAAATTAATCCTCCTTTTTAGTTTTTAATTTTGATTTTATTTCTTTAAATTCTCTTTTTAAATCACTCAAATCTTCTTTTAAATCATCAATTTCACTAAATCCTAATTTTTCAAGTCTTTTGTCTATATCTTCAATGGTTGCAAACTTCATGTCTTCTTTTTGTGTTTTAGGTTCATAAATAGTTATTTTACTAGTTCCATCTTGTTGTAATTGTTTAGTAACAATTGCACTACCATCTGTTAATGGAAAATATGAAATACTACCATCTAAAGGAATGTCCACTGCTTTTACAACATCTATGCTATCTACTATTTTCCCTAATAAACCAACTTGTGTATTTAATGGTTGAATAGGTTGCATATATTGTTGTGGTTGTTGATTAGCAATAGGTTGAAATTTTTGTTGTGAATAATAAGGGTTAAAACCATAATTGTTATACATATATTCATCTCCTCAAATAAAATAAAGGAAGAAATACATATTAAGACTTCTAGCATTGAAAATAAGGTGTATTAAACCAAATATCAATTCTCAATAGTATTACCCCCCTTTACAATTCAAATGTACCTTAAAAAAGAAGTAAAAAAGCATAAAAAAGAGAAACTTTATTGTAGTTTCTCTATATTTTTGTTTATTTTAGATTTTATTTTTTTAATATTATCAATACTATAATTTGTTTTATGCGATATTTCTAATTCGCTTTTTCTCTCAATGTAATACATATAGCATATTTTATAATGCAAACTATTTTTATCAGTTACTTTTAATATTTTCTTGTCAAATTCATCAATAGGTATGCCCCTATATAATTTAGGGTTTTCACTTTTAACTAATTTTGATGTAAAATAAGATAAACTTACTCCTAATAATATTGGAATAAATATACTAATTCCAAGAGGTGTAGTTACTCTATTTAAAATATAATAAGTTAAATTTGATACAACAAAACATTGCGACATGCTTTTTAAATGAAAAGGTTTTCCAAATTGTCTTTTTGATAACCAAAAAGATGTCAATATAAATATACATTCTATGAAAGTATTGTTTAATTTAGCAACTAATAAAATTAATATTACACTTAATGTGTTCCAAAGCAAACTTAATTGTAAATAAATTATATAAGTTAGTTTATCAACTTTGTTTAGTTTTTTAAAACTATCCAAGTTTCTTTGCAATTTTTTTAGCGATTTCTTTAAGTTTATCTTCCTTTGCAAAAATGAAGAAACTACCATCTCCAAGCATATTCTTTCTCCTCCTTCAAAATATAATTTATGATAAATTATAAATAATAATAAGTAATCTAAATCTAATATAAAATTAACTATAAAATTATAATTACTTTTTTCAAAATAACCAACTCTAGTTATTACCGATATAATTTGAAAAAATAAATTTAAAATAATTATTTTTGCATAGTTTAGTATTAACTTTTTATTACTTACACATTTATACCTCAAGTTAAACAAATAACTTAATAATAATAGATAACCAAAGTCAATAAAACAATTTAAAATCATAATTGAATATTTAGTTTCTAAATATGTTGCTAAATAAAATATTGGGATGCACATTATTGAATATATTTTCATTTCTTTATTATTACAATTACAAGTGATAGATATTATAAAATAACCATATAACCATAATGTAAATACATACCACAAATCTTTTAAATACCAACTTTTAAAAAGTCCATCGACTTTGGTTATAATTGGATTGTTTAAATCTAAACCAAAATAATCCAATCCAACTAACTTCATTATAAATATTATAACGAGTAAAAAAATGTAAGTGCTTAAACTTTTTGACAAAAACTTATCTATGTTGCTTTTCATAATTCCTCCTTTCTTTAAAATATATGAAAAAAAATAGAAAAAAGTGTAATTTTTTCTATTTTAGCAATTATTATAGTTATTTATTTTTATTTGTCAAATGTTTTTTTACATTCTTTGTCCAACTTCCTATATTGTGTCTTTACATATCTTATTTCTTCAGTTGCCCAATTATTAGTTAAATTAAGTTTATGCACCAAATAGTCATATTTAGGTAGCCATTTATCAAAATATTCTTCATATTGTAGTCTAGTTTTGCCTACACCATTATGCACATCACTAGCAAAATTTAATATTTTCTCTCTTATATCATGATATTCTTTTTCTAAATTGATTTGTTCCAATTCATCTTGTCTTTCCATTACTTTATCTACTTTTTTATCTAAATTTTCTATTTTATTTATAATTTCTTCTCTACCAAACAATTTTGTTAAAGGTTTCCACTTAATTTTTTGGGTTTTTTCTATTAAACCTAGCACTCCTGCTAACATTGAAGTAATTACTATTATTAGACTTGAAATTGTGTTAATTTGCTCCATATTAAAGCCCCTTTGTTAGTGTATTTTTTCATAATAAATATACCATTAAAGAGATTTATTGTCAAATTAGGACTATTTGTTATTTTTTTCTATTTTTACTTGAAAATTGCACCATTCTTCATAAGAATATTCCATTGTTGACCTATCACAACAATTATTTATATATTCCCACATAATTGTCTTTATTGGGTTATATTTGAATTGCCTAATCAAGCATAATTGTTGGAAGAAATACCATTTATAAATCGTTTTATAGTCAAGTGGTAGTTCATTATATTGAGATTTTATATATTCTATATTGTTATACAATTCTTTTATGTCAACAAAGAATAAACTTTCTAATGGTTTTAGTAAATCTACACCCTTTTTCATATCTTTATTCTATCTCTTATAAATTTTTCCTTTATAAGACACTTTCCTTTGCTATTTCTATCGCTACAATGCTCTTTTTCAAAGTATTCCAAATAATCTCTAATTTTTCTTAAATTTTCAATGTCTAATTTGCCTTTTAAGTTCTCATCTATCAATTGTAGGGTAATAAGGTCATATATTTCTATGTCTTTATGCTCAATTATGTGTATATAGTCATGAGAGGTTTGCCTAACCAATATAGAACCATTCTCCCATGTCCTTTTTCCACCATTTCTCTTTGGTATTTTAGTATGATGATAGGACAAATCGTTAATATTATGTATTCTATACCCCATAAAGTCATGATTTAACCTATCTAATTTGTAAAATTCATACATAGACCTAGTTAGATATTGCATAATCTTCACCTAATATTGAATTTGGAGATTATCTCATCCCACAATTCTTCCTTATTTTCTACTAATTTAAAAGAAAAAAAGGCAATAAACCCCATACAAGTCATTGCCAAAAGCCCAATTACTACACCTAGAAGTTCCATAGTCATCACCTACTATTAATATACCACAAATTGTCAAATTATACAACAAAAAAAGGGCATAAACGAGATATGCCCATATACCAGAAAGGAGGTGTTGTCATGCCATGAAAATCAAATCATAGAGTTATGTGGAATATAAAACTCTCGCATGAAAACCGAATAACGAAAACATATCAAAACTATTATTCCAATAGTTTGATACAACTTTATTATACCAAAGCCCCCTATTATTGTCAAATTACACAAAAAAGAAAAAGCACCTATTAAGTGCCTTTCAAAGTGATTGAATTGAGTATTAAAAACAAAAACAAGTACCTATTGTGTCTTATAGATACTGTCTAGCAATATAATCACAGGTTTTACCAATAGTCTAAAAGAATAATAGAAAGGAAAGACTATATTATGAAAGAATATATCACTAGACACTACCTACAAGGCAGTGTTTATCAAATGAAAGTGAAGTTATAATAGGCATCTTATATGACACCATATCAAGTAATATACCCATGCATCTTATACCAAAATATATTACTCAATATGCTACCATTAAGGTAGCCAACATAAAACAATTAGAAGTGAGTACCTCTTATGGGTACTGTACCAATATCTATTCTTGAGAACTTTGTTATAGTTAGCCCTTACAAAGTTAAAGTGTCGCATTGACCTAGACTTACTACTCTCTCATAAATATCAGTACACTACTCATAAAAAGTAGTGTTTTATGTTAAATCAGCAATTGTGTTGAAGTTTAGGTGGTGTACCTTGACTTCACCCTAATAATACCACATTATCACCCATTTGTCAATAATAAAAGATATTAAAACTACTCAAGCAATTACCCTCTTTCATTTTAATATCTCCTATACAACCATTAATGAAATCGTCATTCCATTAGTTAGAACGAAACCTACTTCCCTTTGAGATGAAAAGCACTTCTCGTAAGATTTATCACCTAAAGGTTGCCAAATCTTTGCCTCCAACCATTCAATTAAATGTACTTTAATTATATCATTAACCAAAATACTTGTCAATTACTCCCTTTATAAATTCATGACTTGCACTTATTGTATCACATAAAGCATCTTCACTATAACTTGTATAACTTGAACCCATAGACCACAACCAACAATGCCCTAACTCATGTATCAATGTTTGTCTTTTTTGCTCCTTACACAATATCTTATTCAAATATATCTTTTGCTCACATGGATTTGTAAACCCATAACAAAACATATCTTCCCTTATTTCTTCATTTTGTTGCCTACCTAATTCTCTTCTTATTTCGTGAAATTCTTTATTCTCATATTCTTCTATCTCCCATTCTAAATTGTTTATTTTAAATCTCATCTCTTCCCTCCTGACCCTATTATGCACCAACTTTATTTTTTTTGCGAGTTGTGTGAGAGGGTAATAGGGCTACATTCCAAAAGTGTTTTGGGTGCTGGGTAAGGGTTCAAGGTTCATTATTGAATAATATCATACATTGAACTACACATAATTTAGCCATGATATAGTGGGGAAAAATTCAGACTTTTTTATATCTTTTTTATGGTATAGGACTATAAAAAAACGAACTAAT
>JAEDHQ010000129.1 GCA_016296945.1 Bacilli bacterium
TTTGCTGCTTCATGTGCAAATACTGCACCAAATAATCCTGATCCTACTACTAAATATTTCATTTGGCTTCCTTATACTTATTTAAAAATTCTACTAACATCATTTTTAAAGGTCTGTTTTTCTTGCTTAATATATTCTCTATATTCTTTAAAATCATTAATAGCTGAAGAATAGTTCGTTAAACAAAATTCTATTCTTCCAATTATTTGATTTATATTTTCGTCTTTATCTTCAAACTTATACTTTTCTAATATGGGAATATCTTTATGGTAGGCTGCTGAACCTTTTTTATCAGTTAAAATACAACATCCAGAAATTGCTGCCTCTCTTGGAAAACGATCTTTTCCTGGATGATTGCCAAAGTCAATATACAATTTTCCTGAAATGAGATTCTGATACACTTCTTCATTTGACATATTAATTAATGGAACCCATTTTATCCAGGAGGGAGATTGCTTAATAATTTTTTGAGTAAAATTAAATCCTTTCTTAGGATTATATAAAACTATATTATTTCTTAAATGTTCTAATGCAGTTGTTGATTTTTCGACATACAAATCATTAATATAATCTGATAAATACGTTCTTTTATTTTCAGGAATTCCATTTTCCCTTAAAAAGTTATCAGCATAATATGATTGAAACAGGTGAAAATCCGCACTTTTTATTTCTTTTTTGTAATTTTTTATTCTTCCTTTTATTATTCCCCCAATACTATGGTATATTCCCGTTTTCCTCAACATATCATTAATTCTTTTATAACCATTAAATCCTGATCCATAAAAATTATCTACACTTAACCACCAAATATATTTTTTTCCATGGTTAAATTTATTAAACTCAGACAGTCCAGTTTCAGGAATTATAAAAATATTTTTATCACTTTCTGAAACTTCCGATTCTTTTATCCAATTATTATTTATATATTTCTCAAATGCTCTAACAGGTTTCACATTACTACCTTTTCCATAATAAACAATTTGAGCTTTTACATTTAATTGATTTAATTGAAAAGCTAATTGATGCAATAGCTCTGTCCCACCTGTTTTTACATCTACCGGACATAGTATATTAATCATTTTTTTTCTTTCCCCCATTGTATTAATCAAAATTTGTTAATTTCATTTGAAATCTTTTCTACGAGTTCTTTTGATATGGACATATCAATTTTGCGAGCAAAAAAATATGCTCCATCACTGATTTTTTTATAATCGCTTTCATCCAAAATTGCGGGTAAAGAATTATGTCTAGGCTCACTCCAGTCATTATACACTAAATTATTTGGAGCGATTTTTGATTTAAAAGAAGAGTTTTCTAAGATCGTCTGAAAGAAAAACTCTTCAGGAACAGTTATATATTTCATATGTTTTACTAAATCATTTTTCTTTTCATAATCTATTACATATTCGGCTGCTTTTCGAGGAAGAGAAAGCCAAATTAATCCTTTGTATAATTGCGACGCCTGAAATTTACCAATTTTGGAATTTGGCTTATGTAATATCTCATACATCTTATTTACCGCTCGAACTGATCGTTTTCTAGGATCTCGATAAGGAAGACGATTTCCATATTGATATCTTCGATTTATCACATTACTTTTTAAATCTTCTACCTTGATATGTTCCATATAAATTTCTTCACAATTTTCAAATTTATTAAAATCTTCTATTTTTTTTACAGGAATATCACTTCCTGAAATTATATGGATATATGAAACTAATTTATTCTTTTTTAAAGCTTCTTGCATTAAAAAAAGAATAGCACGTAAATGATTAATTCCACCCCAACTTACAACGAATTTTTTATATACATATACATTAGTATTCAGTTCTAGTTCCTTGGGATTTATATTACTCTTTTTATCAATATGGACAAAAATCTGAAAATCTTTGCTAAAAAAATTAATAAGACGTTTCAAATATTCTGGATCTTTATAAGCGCTAATCAATATAGCTTGCATAATCTTATTTACCACTTTCCCTACTAATGTTAGATTTCATTGTTTATTACTGCATCTAATAAAGTTTTTATAGTATTTTTGTTGGCTTGAGTATATTTATAAGTGAATTTTTGAATACTATATACGTTCTCACGTTTGAATTTCTCAATATATTCTTTCTTATATGGCTTATACATATTCTGACTCCATAAATATGGATTCCAGTTATAAGAAAT
>JAEDHQ010000130.1 GCA_016296945.1 Bacilli bacterium
TCATAGCATCCTCTACTTTCTGATTTTTTGCAATGATATTGCATTTTTTACGATTTTGTTATATCGAATTTATTAAATTATAGCAACATAAAGGCAAATAAGTTCAATTGCCTATCAAATTAATATTTAAAACAATATTTTAAGTTTCTAGCTGTAGTGCCCGATTCGTCAATATGCCTCTTGATATAATATATAATCTTTTCATTTTTACTTTGCTAAATAGCCAAAAATGAAATGGGGTGGTTACCGTCTCAAAGGGCAAATTTGAAACCCGCGCAAAAAATTAATCAGCAAAAATAATTCATGTTTTTCTATTAATTACACATTTTACCCATATTTATTAGACCATTAATTTCACCTTTTTGCAAAGTGTTAATTAAAAATGGTACATAATAAAATGGAACTGTTAGTATTTTGTTATTTACATCATAACCATATTTATTTTCAGATATTTTTATCGCCACGAATAGTTTATTGTGATTTTTGAATTTATCCAAAGAATCAAGCGAACCTCTTGATTTTTTAACATCAATTGGAATAACAGTCGAATCATATTCAATGATAAACTCAAATTCAGAGTTTCCTTTGCCTTTCCAATAAAATAGTTTGTAACCAGCCTTCACTAATTCTGATGCAACATAATTCTCAAAGAAAATTCCTGATAAAGAATTTCTAGCTTTTTTATCAATGAATGTTGTTGCATTAATTCTACTTTGATATGAAAAAATTCCAATATCAGATAAATATAATCTATATAATGATTCATCTGAATCAATTAATGGAATAGTGACATTTTCTTTTACCAAAGAAGCTTTATTAATTAGATATGCTAATTCTAACCAGTCGATTGGAGATCTCATATTTCTACTTTTTGCATCTTTTTCTATCAATGACACTTTAAAATTTTTTGATTCTTTATTTAATTGTGTATAAATGTTTTCAAAGATTTTTTTAGATCTAACAATTGACTCTGGACTTGCCTGATACAAATCCATATCAGCTAAATAGTTATCATATAAGTCTTTTAATGTTTCTCTAGCTTCTTGATAGCTACCTGTTTCAATGAAAGTGTCAACAACTTCAGGCATTCCACCAATCAACAAATACTCATAAAAAACTTCTAGTGCTTTATTGTGAATTAATTCTTCACATATTTTATTATTTTTATAAGCAGTTAAAACACTATCATATAATTGTTTATTTCTATTTAATAAAAATTCTTCAAAATTCATTGGATAAATAGTTAATTGATTTATTTTGCCAACTGGAAACAAAAACTTGTCTTTATTTCCTAATCCTCTTTTTCTATTTTCTCTTTGAATCTTGATTCTAACCATTGATCCAGTGACAATAACGGGTATTTCCTTAAAATCTTGACAAAAATATTTCATAAGTGTAATTATTGGCAAGCATTCTTGAGCTTCATCAAATATTAAAAGGGTATCTTTATCAATAACCATATCTTTGTCTAAAGATAAATATTCTATGATTTCTTTAGCATTTACATGCTCCATACAATAATCAACAAAACTACGTTCTGTTCTACAATCAACATAAATATATTTATTCGGAAAATATTCTTTTGCAAAAATCTCTTTAATAAGATAAGTTTTCCCGACTTGTCTAGCGCCCCAAACCATTAAAGGTTTTCGATTATGACTATTTTTCCATTCGATTAAATTCTCTATATATTTTCTATACATATTCATCACCACTAGCCACATTTTACAATTAATTGCACCTTTTATCAAGGTAATTTGTATAATTAATTGCACCTTTTTAACATCTTTACCCCGTTAATAATAGTTTTTATCGCTAACAAATCCACTAATACATCGTCACATATTTTCAAAATAGTATTTTTTGAATCTACTTATTTTGCAACAATAAGTAAATCGTTGCATATTTTTTGCGACAATTATTGAATCGTTGCAATAACAATGCAACTATAAACACGATTTGCTTAATTATAATAGTAAAAATCAAAGATGGCAAAGTTAAAAAAGTAGAGTCAACTTCCTACTCTTATGGAGAAGAAGGAAAATTAATAAAGATCTATCTCCCTTTAGGTCAAAAATACGAAGTCAAAGTTAACAATCTAGTAAGCGCCTCGCTATATAGATTTGATTCTTTGTTAGATAGCTATACTCTATTAGAAGAATTCGCTA
>JAEDHQ010000051.1 GCA_016296945.1 Bacilli bacterium
GATTTTTACAAACAATCTTCTTTTTACCATATGTTACAAACTCAATTGCAATTGGGATGGTTTTTGCCGCAATGTTTAACATTGTTGGGACAATTGACCATATTCAAACAGCAGGGATTATTAATAATTTCTTAGGCTTGTTTGGCATTGAACCAATTGACTGGATTAACCAAGGTTCAACATATTTTACAAACATGGTTGTTATGGTTGTATACATTGTTTGGAATGCTTTACCTTTTAAGATTTTAGTTTTATTAGGTGGTTTACAAGGTATTAATAAACAATACTATGAAGCAGCTAAAGTTGATGGCACTTCAAGAAGAAGAGTATTTACAAGAATTACTGTTCCTCTACTTTCACCAATGATTGCTTATGTTGTAATCACTGGTTTCATGGGTGGATTTAAAGAATATTCAAGTATTGTCGGTATCTTTGGTGAAGATATGGGTCCAGCAAATGAATCAGGAAGATTAAATACAATCGTCGGATTTATTTATGATTCATTACCAGCCGATCAACATGGATTAGCATCAGCTGCCGCGTTAATTCTATTTGCAATTATTATGGTTATTACTCTTATTAACTTACAAGTTAGTAAAAAGAAAGTTCACTACTAGGAGGTGTCATCATGCAAAATAATTTAGTTATGGCACAAAGAGATATGCAAAAGAGCAGTAAGAAACAAAAAGTAGTTAAGATTTTTGTTCTTGTTGGTTTATATACTTTCTTAGGTATAATGGCTCTTATTGTCTTATTTCCATTCTATTGGATGATTATTTCATCATTAAAAACACTTCCCGAATATCGTTTATCTATTCCAACATTTATTCCAACATTTTGGGATTTCCATAATTATGTTGAAGCTTTTAATACTGCAAATTTAGGTAAATTATTCCTAAATACAATGTATGTTGGAATTGTTTCTACAATATTATCACTAGTTATCACAGTATTATCAGCCTTTGTATTTGCGCGTTTAGAATTCAAAGGACGAGAAGTATTATTTGCAGGTTTACTTGCGACAATGATGATTCCTGGTGAATTATTCACAATCACTAATTTTGGTACTGTTACTAAATTGGGTTGGATAAATACTTTTACCGCACTAATCGTTCCCTTTTTGGTAAGTGTATTTTATATTTATTTGTTAAGACAAAACTTTTTACAAATACCTAATGAACTTTACTTAGCTGCAAAAGTTGATGGTACAAGTGATCTTAAGTATTTATGGAAAGTTATGATTCCACTTGCTGCTCCATCTTTAGTATCAATTACAATCTTAAAGATGATGGGTGCATGGAACTCTTATGTATGGCCTCGTTTGGTTGCTAATGATGCTGATCATAGATTAATCACCAATGGTTTAAGAAATGCTTTCACCGATTTATCGGGTGATACAGATATTCCTTTACAAATGGCAGCCGTTGCGATTGTTTCAGCTCCACTATTCTTAGTATTTATTTTCTTAAGAAAATATATTATGAAGGGTGTTAGTAGAAGTGGTATTAAAGGTTAAGATTAGTTAAAACAAACTAAAATTTAAAATTAAAAAATTACAAAGAGGAAAGGAAACAAAATGAAAAAGAAATTTTTAATGTTGTTTGCAATGCTAGTTATGGCATTTGTATTTGTTGGCTGTCGAAACAGCGGTATTGGTAACAGAGATGCATTCCAAATTCCTGAAGGTGGATTTGATACTACACAAAAAATAACTATTGTATTCCATCATACAATGAGTGCAGAAAATTTACAACCTGTATTAAATGAAGCTATTACTGATTTCAATAAAATTTATCCTAATATTGAAGTTAAACATGAACAAATTGGTAATTATGATGATTTAAGAGATAATAATAACACATTATTAACTCAAGATTTACAACCTAACCTAACTTATTGTTATCCTGACCATGTTGCATTATACAACTTAGCTAATGCTGTTGTAACATTAGATAGTTTAATTGATAGTGATATGGAAGTTAAAGATGAAAATGGTAATGTAATTGATAGAATCGGTTTAACTCAAGCACAAAAAGATGATTTTATTCAAGCTTATTATGAAGAAGGTAGACAATTTGGTGATGGTAAGATGTATTCATTACCATTCTCAAAATCAACTGAAGTTTTATATTACAATAAAACATTCTTTGAAGCAAATGGTATCCAAGTTCCTGATCATTGGTTCTCAACAGATGAAAATGATACAACATCTATGGAATATGTTTGTGAACAAATCAAAAAGATTGATTCTGTTTCTACTCCATTAGGATATGACTCAGCTGCTAACTGGTTTATCACAATGACTGAACAAATTGGTTCACCTTATACTTCTAGTAAAGAAGGTGAAAAGTTCTTATTCTATAACGATCAAAACATTGAATTCGTAACAAAATTTAGAGATTGGTATCAAAAAGGTTGGGTAACAACTCAAGATTTATATGGTTCATATACTTCTGGTTTATTTATTAATACTGCTGATGATGGTTCTGCTCGTAGTTATATGTCAATCGGTTCTAGTGCAGGTGCAACTCACCAACGTCCTAAAAAAGATGGTAATAATTATCCATTTGAAGTAGGAATTGCAACTATTCCTCAAATGGATGCTGCAAATCCTAAAGTTATCTCTCAAGGACCTAGCGTTTGTATTTTTAATGATAAGGATCCTCAAAAAGTTTTAGCTTCTTGGTTATTCTTAAAATATTTAATTACTAGTCCTAAATTCCAAGGAGGTTTCTCAATGGCTTCAGGTTATGTTCCAGTAATTAAATCAGTTGTTGATTATACAATTGGCGAAGGCGATGATGCATATAAACCTTATCAAGAATTCTTAGATAGCGCTGATGGTGGCGATAATGTTGCTGCTTTATCTGCAAAAGTTTGTATGGAACAAGAAAAAGCATATTACACATCTCCTGCATTTAATGGTTCATCTACTGCTCGTGATCAAGCTAATGGTATTATTAATGCCTCTTTATGTATAAATGGAACTGATGCTAAAGCTGTTGAAGCTGAAATCAGAAAGATTTTCCAAAACGCCTTAAATGAATGTCAATTCAGATATGGTGAATAAAAATAATAAATTATTAACGAATAATTAGAAAATAAAATTTATGAAGAAAATATTAAAGTTATTTAGTTTTATATTAATATTTTCATTATCACTAGTGTTTATTGGTTGTACTGACACACCAGATAATCCAGATAACAACAAAACAGATACTGTTGATTACGCTGCAAGTGTGAAACTAGATTTAACATCTAGTTCATTAAAAGCAGAAGTTACAGTAAAGACTTTTATTGATGGTGATACAACACATTTTAATGTTCCTAAAAGCGTTAGTGAAACTGGTGTATTAAAAGCTAGATACTTAGCAATTAATACTCCAGAATCTACTGGACGTATTGAAGAATGGGGTAAAAAAGCATCAAACTTTACTCGCAGTAAATTAGAAAGTGCTGTTTCCATTTATATCGAATCAGATAATGATAAATGGAACCTCGATTCAACTGGTGGCAGACACTTAGTGTGGGTTTGGTATAAAACAAGTAGTGATAGTGAATATCGTAATTTAAATATTGAAATATTACAAGAAGGATTAGCAATTGCTTCAAATGCAAGTGATAACAAGTATGGTTCTGTTTGCACAAGCGCGATTGCACAAGCAAGAAAACTAAAATTAAATGTATATTCTGGAGAAAAAGATCCTGACTTCTATTACGGTAGTCGTGTTGATCTTACTTTAAAAGAATTAAGAACAAATATCGAAGAATATGCAAATATTAAAGTTGCTTTTGAAGCTGTTGTCACAAAAGTTGTTGGTTCTACAATTTATGTAGAAGAATATGATCCAGAAACTGATTTATATTTTGGTATGCAAGTATTTCTAGGATATGGTTTACCTGGTAAAGCATTAGAAATTTTAAGTGAAGGAAACCGCGTTTTAATCGTTGGAACTGCTCAATACTATGAAGTTGGTGGTACATGGCAAGTGTCTGGTTTGTCTTATAAAGCAATGGATCCAAGCCATCCAGATAATGTTAAACTAATTTCTAAAGGAAATGAATGTCCTTATACATTATTAGACGTTAAACGTTTTAATACAGGCAGTGAAAAAATATTTGTGGAAAAAGATGGCGAAGAAGTTGAAAAAACATTTTTATGTCGTCAATTAATGATGAACACAACTGTTACTGCTGTTGATTTGTATGTAAAGAAAGTATACACTACTACAAATGAAGCAAGTTCATCTAAAGGTGCGATGACTTTAACTTGTGAAGTTGATGGACAAACAATTTCTGTGCGAACTGAAGTTTTATATAATAATGGTAGTCTTGTTACAGAAGATGATGTTTTAGGAAAAACTATCACTGTTCAAGGCATTATTGATTATTATGATGGAACATATCAAATTAGAGTATTCAAGTATAGTGATATAACATTTCAATAAAAATTAAAAGGGGAATTAAAAAATGAAAAAATTATTTTTAAGCATTGCATTGCTTTTTGTGTGTGCATTCGGTTTAGTTGCTTGTGGAAACAAAGTTTCTGAAGAATTAGAAGCAGCTGCAAAATACTTAGATGGAATGTATTTAAGTGGTGAAGTTGTTGATGGCGCATTTGTAGCTAAAGCTGAAGAAACACCTGATGATTATTCAGTGGTTAGTAAAGTTATCGGTTTAGGTAAAGCATTTGATATCGAATGGTCTATCGAAATGATTTCTGGTAACCCAGATGATGTTGTTTTAACAAAAGGTGAAAAAGAAACTTTAATCATTATTAATGAAAAGTCAGAAGAAGTAGCTAAATATTATTTAGTTGCAGTTATTAAAGATGATAAAACTTCTATCGAAAAGAAATATGAAAAAGTTAAACCTGCTTATCAATTAATGACTTGGGAAGAAGTTCAAGCTGCTGATGAAGATTCTGTAATTAATGGAAGTGGTGTTATTACTGGTATCGTTGGTACAAACAAATTAACTATTTACTTTGAAAATGAACAAGGTGGATATTATATCTATGGTTATACTCCAACTGAAGAAGTGAAACCTCTTTTAGCTGTTGGTAAAACAATTGAAGTTAGTGGAGTTAAAGAAACATTTAAAGGATTAGTTGAATTTACAAGTGCTACTGTTAAAGTTTTAGCAGATGATACTAAAACTCTTACTCCTAAAGATGTAACAGAAACTTTCAAAGCTGCTGCAACAACAAAAGATGAATCATTAACAAAATTAGTTAACCAATATGTAACAATTAAAGGTGTTACAATGAAAGATATTACTAATGATGGTAAATACTTAAACTTCACATTAGCTGGCAAGGAAACTTATGTTTATATTTCTTCATCATCTAATATGGTTACAAGCAAAGAAATTGAAACATTAAAAGGAAAAGTTCAAGAAGGAATGGAAGCAAACATTACAGGTATGGTTGCATTATTTAACGATGCATTCTATATTATTCCTAATACTGTAGATAGTATTGAATTAGTAATTCCTGAATTAAGTGATGCGGAAAAAGTTGCTGATGCTAAAGAAAAAGCTTTAAAATTAGCTGAAGAAAAAGTAGTTGCTGATCTTGATTTATTTACAACTACTGTTTATGAAGGTGTTAGTGTTAGTTGGACAAGTTCTAATCCTGATTTAATTGCTAACGATGGTAAATTAGCTGCTAGTCCAGCTGTGGATACTGAAGTTATATTAACTGCTGTTATCACATCAGGTAGCGCTTCTGAAACTGTTGAAGTGAAAGTTGTTGTTGCTGCTGTAGCTAAAATGAGTATTGCGGAAGTTAATAAATTATATGGTGAAGAAAATATCGTTTGCGTTGAAGCTAAAGTAGTTGCTACATATAATGGCGGCAATGGAAGCTTTATTGCAGATGAAACTGGTGTTGCTTATTTATATACTAAATTACCAGAAGGAATTGCTTTAGGTGATTCTGTAAAATTAATCGCAAAGACAGCTGTTTATGAAAATAGTGGTAAAGAATATACTCGTCAATTAAAAACAATTTCAATTGAAAAATTAGAAAAAGAAATTACAGTTGTAAAACCTTCTAAAGTTGAATTAGCAGAAATCGTTGATAAATTCAGTGATGCTACTACAATGACTGCAGAACAAAAAGCAGAAGTAATTGCATCTCCATATTATGGAAGATTATATGAATTTACTGGTTATGTAGTTGCTCATCAATTTGATACTTATACAAACTATGGTTTATCATTAACTGCTGATGGAGCTACATTTGTATTATATCAATATCAAAATGATTTCCAAGATGAATTCAAAGCATTAGTTGGTAAGAAAGTTACTATCGTTGCTCCAATGTATGGTTTCTCTGCACAATATGGTTGGAGAATTGGTACTTATTTAACAGCTGTGGAAGCTGGTGAAGAAGCTACTTCTACATTACCAACTGCGAAAAATTCTGTAGCTGATGCTAAAGTTGTAGAAAAAGGCACTGCTGTTGAATTAATCGGTCAAGTTGCTACTGTTTATAATGGTCAAGGTTTTGTTTTAACTGATGGTACTGGTGGTATCTATGTTTATGTTAAAGGTGATGTTACAGTAAGTGCTGGTGATATCGTAAAAGTAACAGGAAAAACTGATTTTTATAAAGCTCCTCAAATCGGTAATACTGATTTAGTAGTAGAAAAATTAGCTGAAGGCACATTTAATGCTGATCCAGTAGAAATGACTGTAGGAGAATACTTAGCAATGGATCCTAAAGATTATACAAACTTTGGAAAAGTTGTAAAAGTTGTAGGTACTCCAGTTGTAAGTGGAAAATATGTTAACTGTAAATTAACTGATGAAGCAACTGCTAACCTTTATCTAAATGATGATGTAAAAGCAGCATTAGGTGAATTAGCTGGTCAAAAAGTTGAATTTATTGCTGTAACATATAACCAATCTGGTAGTTATCCATTAACAATGCTTGTTATTTCTTACAAAGTTGTAACTGAATAAAAAATAAATATTAAACAAAAAATAAAGCGCGTAAGAAATTACGCGTTTTTTTTATTGACATAAAAGAAAAAATAATTGACTCTTTCTTATTTTTATAAAATATGTTATATTATTATTGGATAAAACAATAAACAATTAGGAGGATAGTTTTATGGAAAAAAGAAAATGGTATGACAAAGATATTGAAACATCACTTTTAGGCTTTGGTGCAATGCGTCTTAGCACTATTGATGGAGAGATTGATGAAGAAAAAGGATTTAAACTTTTTGATATGGCTATTCAAAATGGTGTTAATTATTTTGATACAGCATATCCTTATACAAATCGCAAAAATGAAACATTTGTAGGTAAGGCCTTAAAACGTTATCCTCGTGATAAATTCTATCTTGCTACAAAGCTTTCCCTAAATTCTTTTGAAACAAAAGAAGAAGCATTAGGAAGTATTGATATGCAATTAAAAGCTTTGCAAATGGATTATGTTGATTTTTATTTAATTCATGCTTTATCAAAAACAACATTTAAAAAGTTTAAAGATTGGGATTTATTAAAAGAAGTTATTAAATGGAAAGAAGAAGGAAAGATTCGTCATATTGGTTTTTCTTTCCATGATGATTATGAAACATTTAAAGAAATCTTAGATTATTATGATTGGGAATTTGTTCAAATTCAACTTAATTATATGGATGTTGATATTCAACAAGGAATTCAAGGATATTATGACTTATTAAATCGAGGTATTCCTGTTGTGGTGATGGAGCCAGTTAAAGGTGGAAAACTAGCTAATTTTAATAGTGAAGTCGCAAAAGACTTTAAGAATTATTCAAGTGATTCATTAGCTAAATGGGCCCTACGTTGGGTAGGGTCACTTGAAGGTGTAAAAGTAATCTTAAGTGGGATGAATGAAATTAGCCAATTAGAAGATAATTTAAAAACTTTTAAAGAATTCCAACCATTAAATGAAGAAGAACAAAAAATTGTGAGTGGTGTTAGAGAAAAACTAAAGAATATTACAAAAGTAGGTTGCACTAATTGCAAGTATTGCTTACCTTGTCCAAATGGAGTAAATATTCCGAAAAACTTTAGTATATATAATGATTATTATATGTATAATGATAAGAACTCAGCAAATTGGTCATTTAATATATTAAAGAAAGATAATGCTACATTCGATTCATGTGTTGGTTGTGGCTTATGTTCTACAAAATGTCCACAAGGTATTGAAATACCTGAATCATTATTAAAAATGAAAGAAGATATGAACTTTTTAAAATAAGAATTATGATTGCAAGTATTAATAGAACTAAAGAAATATTAAATAAATATGATTTACAAGCTAAAAAACGTTTCGGACAAAATTTCTTAATTGATAGTAACATAGTTAGTAAAATCGTGAATACAGCTAATATTGATGAAAACACAGTTGTTATTGAGATTGGTCCGGGAATCGGAGCAATGACAGAACTATTAGCGAAAGCTGCGAAAAGAGTAATTTGCTTTGAAATTGATAGTGATATGGTTAATATCATTAATAATGAAATAATCAATGAAGGAGCAAGGAATGTAGAAATTAAGGAGATTGATTTTTTAAAGGTAAATCTAAAGGACTATAATTTAGAGGGTGAGAAAGTAATAGTAGTAAGTAATCTACCATATTATATTACAACTCCTATTATCTTTAAATTGCTTAACGAAGAAGTAATAAAAGAAATATATGTAATGGTTCAAGATGAAGTGGCTCGTCGCTTAGTAGGTCTACCAAAAACTAAAGATTATGGAAGCTTAAGCGTAATGATAAAGTATCTGGCAACTGCTAAGTTTGAATTTAAGGTAGGGAGAAATTGCTTTTTTCCCGCTCCAAATGTTGATAGCGGAATTGTATCAATAAAACGTACAAAAAACGATTATAACCTAAAAAATGAGCCTAAATTTTTAAAGTTTGTACAATCTATTTTTGAAATGCGTCGTAAGACTCTAATTAACAACTTATTAAAGGATTATGACTATAAAAGAAACGAATTAGAAGAAAAAATAGCTAGTATTACAGGTGATATTAATTGTCGTGCTGAAAGTTTAAGTTTAGATGAGATTATAAAGATTTACCAAATTTTAGGCTTAGATAAATAAAAGCAACTAAATGTATGCATATATTAAAGTGGTGAGATATATGCATAAATTTAAGGTCAATGATATTGTAATATATAAGTCAAAATTAGATAACAAAGAAAAAAATAATAATTTATATACTATTATAAAAATAAAAGAAGAAACCTATACATGTATAATTCAAGGTCTTAATTATCGAATTATTTTAGAAGCTCATATCAATGATTTAGAAATAGCTAGTTTGGAATTAATTGAAAAATGTAGGGAATTAGAAGATAAATATCGCAATAGAGTAATAAACAGTTCAGAAAGAAATAAAAATAGTTTTCTTTTAGGAAAAATTTTACATATTGATGGTGATGATAAATACTTACATAAATGTCTAAAATTATATGATGAGATTGGTGTTTATGCATATGGTGTAAAACTAAGTGAAGAAAGTGTAGCTAGTGAAGTAACAAAATATTTATATGAAATTAATCCTGATATTGTAGTAATAACTGGCCATGACTTTTTAAAAGGTGAAGATTTAAAAGATATTAATAGTTATAAAAATACACAATATTTTATAAATGCGGTTAAAGAGATTAGAAAAAGCAATCAAACGTGTTGTATTATTGCTGGGGCTTGCCAATCAAATTATGAAGCTTTAATTGCAAGTGGTGCGGATTTTGCTAGTTCGCCAGGAAGAATTAATATTCACATATATGATCCTGCTATTATAGCAATCAAAGTTGCAACTACATCTTTTAGACAAATAGTAGATACTAATAACATTTATAAATATATTGAAAATGGCAGAAAGGCTTTTGGTGGTTTGCAAACTACTGGTAAAATGCGTTTAATATTATGAAAATAGAAGTAAAAAGTAATTGTAAAATTAATTTAAATTTAAAAATCAAAGGAATTAATGAAGGATATCACTTATTAGAATCAGTTTTTTATCCAATTGATTTAGTTGATGAACTAACTTTTGAATTAATTGATGCTTATGATGATGAAATAATAGGAATGGATCTTCCCAAAGCAGCAAATATAATCTATAAAACAATTAGTGAGTTTAAAAAGAGATTTAAAGTGTGTGAATTTGTAAGAGTGACAGTAAAGAAAAATATTCCCATTGAAGCAGGACTTGGTGGGGGCAGTAGTAATGCAGCTTTTACGATTAAAGCCTTAAATGAATTGTTTAAATTAAAATTAAGTGACCAAGAAATGATTGATTTTGGGAAAACTATAGGTAGCGATGTTCCATTCTTCATTATTAATAAACCGTCTTTAGTAACCGGAAGAGGAGAGATTGTAACGCCGTTATCAGATTTTAAAAAAATATATGGTATAATCGTATTCGATGATATTTACATGAGTACTAAAGAAGTATTTCAAAGATATGATGCTTTATCTATAGAAGGATTAATTTGTAATAAAGATGATAATGAGAATGATTTAGAACAAGCTGCATTTAGTCTTCCGGGTGGTAATAAGATTAAAGAAATAAAAGATGATTTAACAAAATGTGGATGTGTTAAAGCGTTAATGAGCGGTTCTGGTGGTTCTGTTGTTGGTTTATGTAAAAAAGAACAATTAAATGAAATATATAATCTAGTAAAAAGAAAATATCAACGTGTTTGGAAATTTGAAAGTATTTAAAAACGTTTACTTATAATAGCATTTGAAAAAATATAATATTTAATATATAATAAGACTATACGGAGGATTATTTTAAAATGGCGGAAATTCATGGCAATAAAGTCAAACTTTTTTCTTTAAACTCAAATTATGAATTAGCTAAGGAAATTGCTGATTACATCGGAATAGAATTATCTGAATGCAACATTAGCAGATTTGCTGATGGAGAAGTAAGTTTAAATATCCCAGAAACTGTACGTGGTCATCATGTATTTATTGTTCAATCTACTTGCGCTCCTGTTAATGAACATTATATGGAATTACTTATTATGATTGATGCTCTTAAGAGAGCCTCAGCAGAAACTATTAATGTGATAATGCCATATTATGGATATTCAAGACAAGATCGTAAAGCTTTGTCTCGTCAACCTATTAGTGCAAAATTAGTTGCTGATTTATTAACTGTTGCTGGAGCAACACGTGTAATCGCTATGGATTTACATGCTGCTCAAATTCAAGGTTTCTATAACATTCCTATTGATAACTTTGAATCATCTCCAATTTTAGTTGATTACTTTAAGAAAAAAGAATTAAATGATGTTGTTGTTGTTTCTCCTGACCATGGAGGCACGACTAGAGCTAGAAAGTTTGCTTTAAATTTTGATTGCCCTATTGCAATTATTGATAAACGTCGTCCAAGACCAAACGTTGCAGAAGTTATGAATATTATTGGTGATGTTAAGGATAAAAATTGTATTATCATTGATGATATCGTAGACACTGCAGGAACAATTATTGCGGCAGCAAGTGCCCTCAAAGCAAATGGTGCAAAAGATGTTTATGTTGCTTGCTCACATCCTGTATTATCTAAAGATGCGGTTGATAGAATTCAAGATTCGGTGATGACTGAATTTGTCACTACAAATTCAATAAGTTTGCCTTTAGAAAAGCGAAGACAAAAGATTACCCAATTATCAATTGCTCCAATATTAGGACAAGGAATCTTCAATATTTTAGATGGCAGATCAATTAGTTCATTATTTACATATCGTCCAAACAAATAATAAATTTGAAATTTTAAATTCATCCGGTAGGCTAAAAGCTTACCGGATTTAATTTTATAAGATATTAGAAAAAAATATAAAAAAGTGCTTGCAATTTTAAATGTGTTGTGGTATAATATTTAAGAACTTTGG
>JAEDHQ010000131.1 GCA_016296945.1 Bacilli bacterium
GTCAAAAACGCCGCGTGAAAACACAACTAAAAACAAATACTTGTTGGAAAAAGGAAAACAACTCAAAATTGCCGACAACGGAAAAACGGGCGCGATTCGCAGCGGTGTAGCGAGAACGCCCCGTTCCGTTCGGCTTTGAGTTGTCCTTTCCCAAAGTATTATTTAGTTGTTTCACGGGTGCTTGACCGCGGAGCGAAGCGACGCGCTTGTATATGTCAAGCACCCGTGAAAGTGCCATTTGAAGTTTTTCAAGAACTCTACGCTCGCAAACTCACTAGCGGTTGAAAAATTTAGAAATTTGTGCTATAATAATTAAAATGACGAAAAATGGTATAATTCAACTAACAGTAGAGTTTAATTTGTAAACTCATAGTAGAGAAAAACTTAACTAGAAGAAGAGTAGGTAGGTTATTTTTAACTTGCATGTTATACTATAAGTGTCAAAAGGAGGACGACAAAATGGGACTATTTACTAGAAAAGCCGAAACATTAAATGAAAGAATTAAAAATCTAAGAAAGAAAAAAGGAATGACTCAATTAGAGTTAGCAGAAAAAGTGCATGTTACTGATAAAGCAGTAAGTAAATGGGAAACAGGCGAAGGTAATCCAGAAATTACTATATTAATTGAATTAGCTAAACTATTTGAAGTTTCATTGGATTATTTATTGACAGGCAAAGAAAAAGAACCTGAAATTATTGTCATTAGTAAAATGGAATTATCATGTAAAAATAATGATGTTGAATTATTTAATACTATTGATATACAAGGTAAAGATGAATCTGGTAATCTTATAACATATTATTTAGAAAAATATAATTGTCCTAAAGTATACAAGGCATTCATAAAAAAAGTTGGAGTTAAAAATATATTGTCTTCAACTTCAAGAGGAACATCTACATATAATAAAGAAACAATAATGAAATTAATATTTAAATATAGTGATGTTGAATCATTAGAAGAAATTAACTTCTTTGAACACACTATGTATAGAGATCAATGGGGTGGCATTCATAATAGTGCGAGATATCCAGGTGATGGTAACTATAATGTGTACAATAATAAACTTGTTGAATCATTACTACCTTTAATGTCTGACGATAGTTCAATATTAACAAGAATTCTTTCAATTCATGAAAAGAATATGCTTAACAGTATTGTGAATTGGCAAGTCGTTTATACAAACATTTTAGAATATGCATTAAAAGAAGAAAGAAAATCAATTAGTGACAAAATTATTAAAATCATTATTGAGCTAAATAATAAATCAGTAAGTGACTATGAAGAAGCTAGAAAAAATGAAGACGAAAGAAAAAAGAGTCGTCATCGCTTTGTAACAGCTGAAGCTAGAATGATTGATAATGGTCAAGTTTATGATAACGTAAGATATTGTAATTATTCTGTTATTGCAGTTCCAGTAACAATTATTGAATTACTTTTAAATAGTGGAGATATTGAAAATGCTAAAAAATTAAACAACTTCAATAAATTATTTAAAGCAGAATTTGTAGCTGATGGAACAATTAATGCTGAAAGCATGAAGAAGGATGGTAAAGCATCAAAAGATGATATTTTTATTACATCTTGTATGGAATTTGGAACTGTCAACATTGATAAACTCTTAAAATGTAATGACTTCAAATTAATTAAGTATGCATTTGAAAACTATCCTATTTGTTTCCAAGAAATGTTAGAAGTTTATTTAACTAAAAAGCAATATAGAGAATTATATGAATTTGCTGTCGATAATGAGTTCTCTTCAATAGCTAATGCTGTATTATGTTTATCTATTGAAGGAAGAGGAATTGAAGGTATTAAATCAGCAATCAAATCAGTATCTGAAAATGTTTATTTAAATGGTAATGCATTTGACGTTAACAGAAAACACTTTGTTGTTCAAAAACCTTATAGCTATTGGGATAATAGAAAACCATTACCAAGAATTACGTCAGAAGAATTAAAAGATAAAATATTAAAAGATTTACAATTAAAAATAGATAAAGAGACTTTAACAAATGGATTAACAAAAGAATATTTTGAATCATTACTTCAATCTAATAATATAGAATTGCTTGTTATAAAACTTTGTGTAAAATTAGAAGCTATTTTAAAATGTGATTATAAGTATGAAGGAA
>JAEDHQ010000010.1 GCA_016296945.1 Bacilli bacterium
TCTACATGAAATTCGTACAGAATTACTTTCAAGAAATGAAAATGAAAAAATTAAATGTTATTGTGAAGATTCTAAATGCACAAAACCAGAATGTGGATGTAAGTGCGAACAATCTAACTGTGATTGTGAAAAAGAAGATGTAGATAATTACAAATATTATTTTTATTTACAAGAATTAGATCCTGTAACAGACGACTTTTATGGTATAACAATATGTAAAACAGATGGTACATATATTAAATTTAAAAATGTATGCCTTGAATTATCAACAAAAACATTGTCTAATTACTCAGAATTTGAAAGCAATTCTTTTTTCAATTTTATCAAAATAAAAGATGAACATTTTAAAAACTTTATCGAAACAAGTAAAGAAGAATTTGATATTGCCGATGATTTCTTAAGTAGAAAACTAATGTATATCAACGATAATACATTATCAAAACTTAAAGATTTGTTCTTTAAAGATAGAATAGTTATTTATCCTAAAGGAAGTCTTTTACTCGCTATTCAACGTGAAATAAGCAGCAATTTTAACGATGAAACTAATGTCGTTGTTATTGTTAGACTATTAGAAGATGTCTATGAACTAAATAAATTTTACAAATGCAAAGGGATTAATGTTACATTAACAACACATAATGGTGAAATAACAAATGTAAGACAAAATTATTACGACCAAGAATTTTATAAAATAGATAAATCATTTGTTAAATTAAATACTGAAACTTCTGATTTATTGACTCATTTTCTAAATCTTAAAGAATAAGAAAATATAGAAGTTAAACTATAAGGACATTTTTGAATACTTAGTAATTTTTTCTGGGAAAAAATTTTTCAAAAATGTCCGTTTTATTTTTGGGGGTATACCACATTTTTTTCTAATACATTCTTAACTATTTCTCTTAGGTGATTTTTTTTAAAAAATCTGTTGGAAACTATTCCATTGTCGGAAAATTTTCTATTAAGGAAACAATTAATGGGAAAATTTTCTATTAAGGAAACAATTTCATTAGTAAAAAAATTCTGGGAAAAAATTTTCGTGAGGTAGTATTCTCTTAATGTAAAAATTCTTGGAAAAAATTTTCGTGAAGAACTATCCGTCCAAAATGGGGGTATAGTCAAAATAGGTATAACATAGGGGGGTTACACGTAGGGGGTAAATAGGGGGTATGACGTAGGGGGGATATATGTAGGGGTGTCGTAGGTAGGGGTACGTAGTAGGTATATTTTCAAATATAAAAAAATAATTTACATCTCCAAATAAAACATAAACTTTTTTCACCTTATTTTTTTTCAAAAAACTTTAAAAATTGTTTGGTAGATTCAAAAATTTTACTTACCTTTGTATCGTTAAACAATTAAGAAAGGAGGATAATATGGAAACAATAATAGCAAATAAACTATATGAGTTTATGGAGCGTGGAAACATAGATGCAGATGGTCTATATTATGTATATAAGGTATTTAAAAGATATTGTGAAGGTTTAAACGTTAAAAAGGTTATTGAATTAATACTAAATAAAGAGGATAAAGAAACTATAAACACTTATTTTAAGTGTTTGAAAATAATATATGATGAAAATTGAAAAATTGTTTGGTAGATTCAAATTTTTTACTTATCTTTGTATCACAATTAAGGAATAAAACAATAACAAACTAACAAAATTAAGGAGGACAAAATTATGAAAAGAACATTTAAATTTGGAAAAATTGATGTTAATGGAAGTGGTAGAAAAATAAATCTTGTTGAGATTACTATTGAATTAATAGAAAAAGAGGGCAAACCGATTTTTAGTGCTTCTGGTAGTGTATGGAATAGTAAACAGACGGATAGAATAATGGGCGGTCAATGTCTTGACGAACCTATTATAACAGAACAACTCAAATGGAATAAAACATTTGAAGAGATTTTAGATTTGTGGCATAAATATCATTTAAATGATATGCACGCAGGGACTTATGAGCAAGAACAATGTTTAAGAGAACATAAAAATGAATATGATTCCCTTATGGAGAAAAATGATTACCCAAGTGCTTATGAGGTAAATTGTGAACTACTAAAAAAATATAACCTTTATGAAGTTGAGGTTGATGGCAAACCCTATAAATATGGTCATTCTTGGTTATATTGGGATATACCAAATGAAGATTTATTGAGAATAAAAAAATTATTAAATTCTTAATTTTGTTTGTTGTTTTGTTGGTACCTCACTACATTTGTTTAGTGGGGTATTTTTTTTTTCTTCTTCTATATAAAGGATATATATTCAAATATAAAATTATTTTTTTTATTTCCAAATAAAAAGAGAGTTGTTTTTACAAAATGTTAGTGGATATGCTTACAAAATGTCAGAGGATGTACTAACAAAATGTTAGTAGATATACTTACATTTTGCCGGGTTATTATTTTTTTCAAAAAAAGTTTATAATTTGTTTGGCTAATTCAAAAAAATGACTTATCTTTGTAACGTAATTAAGAAACAATATGTCTAACAAATAAAATTAAGGAGGATTAAACTATGCCAAATTGGTGTTTAAACAATGTAACTTTTAGAGGTAAAAAAGAAGACGTAGTAAAAATGTTTGAGAGTGTTGGTTGTAAATTCAATGGCAAAACATTTGAGAGTGATAAACCTATAACAATGCGTTCGTTTATTCCTATGCCACAAACGTTTGAGGATTACGACACAACGAACAGAAAAAAAGACGTTCGTGAATTTGGGAGTGTAGAAGAGTATGAAAAATACTCAAAGGGATATGATGACGCTGTTAAATATCAAAAAGAGACCTATGGTTGTGTTGGGTGGTATTATTATAACATAATGACATTAGGCACTAAATGGGATTCTGAATTGGTCGGATTGAATTGTTCAATACGTGGAGATGAGATGATTGTCTATTGTGATATTGACACTGCTTGGGACGCACCTATTGAATGGGTTAGAGAAATGAGTAGAAAATATAGTGGTATCAATATCGAATTAGAGGGTATTGAACCTGGTTATGGATTCCGTGTGCATATTGTTTGTGAAGATGATGAAGATTTAGAATTTGAAAGAACGGAATATGAAGACGAGGATTATAGGGACGAGGATGAGTTTGATGATAAAGCTTAATAAACATATTTTTTAAAATGGTAAAATTACAAACCTTATCTGTATATTGTGTAGATAAGGTTTTTTTATTGTTTATTTTGCCACAGAACGTTTTAAAATAAAGAAATGATAAACTATATCAAAAAATATAAAAGTGTCTTAAAACGAATTTAAATAAGTAAATTTTCAAATATAAAAAAATAAATGATATTTCCAAATAAAAATAGAATTATTTTCATTTTATAATTTTTTTTCAAAAAAGATTACAATTTGTTTGGCTAATTCAAAAATTTGACTTATCTTTGTATCACAATTAAGGAAATAAATAATAACAATTAAAATTAAGGAGGAAAAAACTATGAAAAATTTTTCAGTTGAAATACACTATGATAGTGTTGCGGTTGTTTCAGTTCAGGCTGAAAACGAAGAAGAAGCATTGAGAATTGCAGAGAATAACGCTGATGGTTTTAATATACAATTTACAGAATTTGCCGGTGCTAAAATTCTAAATGAATAATATATAAAAATTATATTTCTTTTTTCATTGGTACCTCACTACATTTGTTTAGTGGGGTATTTTTTTTTACAAGTTTTATTCTATATAAAGGATATATTTTCAAATATAAAAAAATAAACGAGATTTCCAAATAAAAAAGGGATTATTTTTTTAATAAATTGCAAAATGATAGTGGATCTACTAACAAAATGTCAGTGGATGTACTTACATTTTGCCAGTGGATATGCTTACAAAATGATAGATGATTATTTTCTCAAAAAAACTTTAAAAATGTTTGGCTGTCTCAAAAAAATGACTTATCTTTGTAGTGTAATTAAAAATAAAACAAATAACAAACTAACAAAATTAAGGAGGACAAAATTATGATTATTACGACAATCGCAAGTGTATTCACAATTGGAATGATTTTAACCGGAGCAATCAAAATAACTATTGCATTTAAAAATCGTTGAAAAAAACTTTAAAAAATGTTTGGTGGATTCAAGATTTTTACTTATCTTTGTATCACAATTAAGGAATGAAACAATAACAAAATTAAGGAGGATTAAATTATGATTAATGAATTGAAATGTTCTTATGACAAGAGAAAAAGTTTTTACAATAAAGCTTTTGTAGAAACGAACGGAAATAACAAAAAACTTTATTCTTATAACACATTAGTTGCCGAAATAAAAGATAATAAGTTTATTTCTTATGGGGATTTCTCAATGACAACAAGACGTCATCAGCGAGAATTTGCAAGACAAAACGGATTTGTATTTTAATGATTTTAACGATAAAAGAACTATGAAAATAAAAGTAATTGAAAAAGCGGAAAATGTTAAGGGTGCAAAAATGATTGTAGAATTGTGTCCTATTGATAACAAAAAAGAATTTTGTGAATTGTTAGAACTCTATGGAGCAATGCTTGCAAAAGAAGAAGATGACAAGATAATTGCTTATCTAGAAGATACTGCAGATTGTGAGAGAACGTGGAATTTACTAAAATCAAAAAGAGGGATTAAATTCAAATATAAGGTTGAATGTGGGATTAAATTAATTGATGTTGTTCCAAATTTTAAAAAATTGTGGGAATTTATAAATGATTTTGACCACGATGACAACCCACCCTCAAAACGTTATAGCAAACAAGGTGCTACAATTTACGATACAATAGTTAGTAGTCGTTATTATTATTAATAGTTTTATTTTAATGATGTCGGTTTATTTTAGAACATAACCGACATTTTTTTATCCACACATAAATAGTATATTTTCAAATATAAAATTATTTTTGATATTTCCAAATAAAATGTGAGTTATTTTCATTTTATAATTTTTTTGAAAAAAGTTTAAAAAATGTTTGGTCAATTCAAAAAAATGACTTATCTTTGTAGAGTAATTAAAAAACAACAATGTCTAACAAATAAAATTAAAGATTATGAGATTAAGAGATTTAAACAATGAGCAAAGAATTGTATTGAAACAAAGGATTTTAGTTGAACAAAATGAAAATGTTAGTTATCTTGAACTAGCGAGTGCCGATGATTTGGTTTCGGATTATACACTTGAACATACATATGGAGATACGTATTTTGTTGAAGACGACTTTTAAATAGTATTGAATACCTCACTAAATAATATAGTGAGGTATTTTTTTATCTTTTCTTATAAGAGTATATTTTCAAATATAAAAAAATAATTGATATTTCCAAATAAAAAGGGAATTATTTTTTTTCAAAAAAGTTTATAATTTGTTTGGTCAATTCAAAAAAATGACTTATCTTTGTATCACAATTAAGGAAATAAAGATTTAAACGAATAACAAAGCAAACAAATTAAAATTAAGGAGGACAAAATTATGATTATTACGACAATCGCAAGTGTATTCACTATTGGAATGATTTTGACGGGTGCAGTAAAGATAATGATTGCATTTAAAAATCGTTAAAAAAAAACTTAAAAAATTTGGTAGATTCAATTTTTTTACTTATCTTTGCAACGTTAAACAATTAAAAAAAAGGAAATATGAAATTAGATGAGTTAAATAGAGAACAAAAGATTATCTTAAAACAAACATTGTTATCCAAAGACGATGAGGATGTATCTTACTATGAATTAAGTATTGCTGATGATTTAGTCAGTGATGAGGAGTTAGAAAATTTCTATGGTGATACAGATTTTACGGAAGACGATTTTTAACTAAAAAAAAATAGAATTATGGAAGAATTGAAATTGAAAAAATTTTATTTGGAAAACCATCCAAATGATAATATGGGAGAACGTATTGACGAAACTAAAACGTTTGATGATTTATACGATGCAATAAAAACGGGTGGAGACGTTTATGATGTAATAGGTATTGCTGACTCTCTAATTAGAGAGAGATTGTTCAAAAAATTAGCAGAGGTTAAAAATATGCCTTATATTGACCTTTATAATGGATGGTTGTATTCTTAATTTTATTCCTTTTTTAATTGTTTGTGTACCTACTAATTTTTTAGTAGGTATTTTTTTTTGTTTCCGTGTGTGCTTATATATTCAAATATAAAAAAATAATTGATATTTCCAAATAAAAAGATTAAAAAATTGTTTGGTATATTCAAAATTTTTACTTATCTTTGTTGTGTGAATGTTTTAATGGATAAGAAATGGAAAGAGTTATAGGCGAGGTATTTCAATATGATTCTGTAAAGTTGAGAGTTGTAAAGAATTGGAAAAATAAATGTAATGGATGTTATTTTGAGAATAAACATATATGTAGTAAATATCGTGATTTACTAGGGTATTGTAGTTCATTTTGCAGAGACGATAACAGAGATGTCATATTTAGGGAGATAAAAATAATTGATATTCCAAAATAAAAAAAGATTAAAAAATTATTTGGTAGATTCAATTTTTTTACTTATCTTTGTATCACAATTAAGGAATAAAAGAACAAACAATAACAAATTAAAATAAAAGGGGGTAGAATTATGTTAAAGATTAGCAAAATAATGATTGATAGATGGAGTGAGATGACGGACTTAAACAAACATAATCAATTAAGATTAGAGGTTGCAGAATGTTTTGAAAAAATGATTGGTTCAGCATTTAGTGGTTATGTTGTGTTTTTTAAAGAGGTCTTAAAGCAAATAGAAGAGGATAATCATATTGATATTCAATTATCCTTGTTAAAAGAAAGAATGCTAAATAGAATGCTGAATGATGCGAGTTTATATATTGATAATATAGAAGATATAGAGAAATGTTTTTAATCATAAAATTTTGAATTATGGAATTAATTTTTATTAAAAATAATATAATTTATTAAAATATTTAATAATAATTTTTTATCAAAAAAACTACTTTTATTTGAATTTTTTATAATATTAAACTATTTATTATATGAATAGCATATAAAAATATAAATAACATTATGCAGACACTCAAGATAAAATATCATACAAATAATGACGGAGATTTGAATCTGATACATCAGTATCAGAAACAATACTCCAATACATTGAAGTGGATGTATAACAGATGTGTTGATGGTATTGGTGATACCAAAAGAAAACAACTCGCAAAAACGAAACTGAATAATATTCCTTTAATGGAATGTTGGTTTATATCATCAGCATCAAAAGACGCAAATGCTAAATATATTGCAAACCCACAAAAAAGAATTATTTTCGGTGGCAAGAAGAATTTCATTAGACGTTGCAAGGGTCTGATAACAAAAGAAGAGTGGCAAAAATGTAAGTTAATGCCACTATGTTCTATCGGTGAGTCGAACCAAAAAGGAAATAGGAAATTTAAGTTATCTGAAGATTTGTCAAAAGTTATATTTAAACCAAATGCAAATACACATGTTGAATTGGTATTCAATGGTCTTGGCAAGAATTACAGAAAGACGTTAAAACAATTATATCTTTTACAGGAATCAAAATCCACACCAATAACGTATTATCTTGACAATGAATATGTTTTCATTTCCTTTGATGAGGTCAAAATACAAATAACTAATAAGAGAAGAGTTATTGAAAATAGGATAATGGCAATAGACCTTAACCCTAATTATATTGGTTGGTCTATTGTTGATTGGGATGAAAACGGAAAATATGACGTAGTTAAATATGGTGTTTATTCCATAAAGGACATAAATGATAAGGAATTTGCATTGAAAACCATTCCGTCAAATGACAAGAGAAAGGTTTATCTATCTAATAAACGTAATTATGAGGTAATGCAGATAAGTAAAAACCTCATAAATAAGGCGTTGTATTACGGATGTGAAACATTTGTCTGTGAGGGATTGACGATAGATTCATCTGATAAAGGAAAAGGGAAGAAATTCAATAGGTTATGTAATAATCTATGGTGTAGAGATAAATTAGTTAATAACCTTAAGAAAAGGTGCAACCTTTTCAATATAATATTTAATAAGGTTAAACCCGAATATTCATCATTTGTAGGCAATATCCTATATAGGAAACATAAGTTACCTGATATGGTATTAGCTTCAATAGAGATAGGACGTAGAGGTTATGAATTTGTGAGACAATATATAAAAAAAGATAAAGAAATAAAGAAGAATATAATACTACCAGATTTGATTGATTTCGTTAACGATTATTCCAAGTCGTTGGAAGAATTTGGGATAGTTGAGAAGTCTATAAGTTTGGTTGATTTATATTATCTTTTAAAAAAATCTAAAATCAGATATAGATTTTCTTTGGATGATTGGATCAAAGAGTCAAACCATATAAAGTTTTTGAGATGTTTTTCAAAACGATCGTTAATATTAAAAATAAATTAATTTTAATAAATTTAATAAAAACATGAATCTGGAATTAAAAGTTGATTTTAATGTTAATTTAAATGGTACGAGTTATCACAATGTTAATTACTTATGCAGTAAAAATATATTAGTTGAATTGTTTGGTGAACCTATATTCGTCAATGATTCAAAAACAAAGTATGAGTGGGACTTCATTGTGAAAGATGATGATGGCAATGAATATGTTGCTTGTCTTTATGATTACAAAAATGGAGATTTTAGAGACGATGAAATAATAAAGTGGCATATCGGTTCAAAGAATAGTAGAGTTGCATATATGCTGATTGATTTAATCAATGAAAAACTTATTTAAGATTTAAAAAGGTTACTATTTCGTAACCTTTTTTATTGCTTATAAAGTATATATATTCAAATATAAAAAAATAAATGACATTTCCAAATAAAAAGTGATTTATTTTTTTCTAAAAAAAGATTACAATTTGTTTTGGTGTTTCAATTTTTTTACTTATCTTTGTGAAGTAATTAAAAAATAAAACAATAACAAATTAAAATTAAGAATTATGAGAATTTTAGAACAAGCACAAGATGTGTTGAAAAGAAAAGAACAAATTGAGAAAGTTTTAGTTTTTGTAAAAAAAGTGGCCTGTGTTTCAGATTCCGTAGACTTACAAAGGTTTATAAAAAAAGAAACGGAAATAATTGGAATAATGAATGCTTATTTGAAAGGTGAAAAGATTCAGTATTTCAATAAGAAATTAAATTGTTGGTTAGATATTTTAGAACCCTCATTTAGTGAAATTTACAAATATAGAATAAAAGCTTAATTCTAAATTATAATGGAGATATTTCAAAATGGTCTGTCCTACATTTAAATGTAGGACTTTTTTTGTTCATTACTAATATAAGAGAGTATATTTTCAAATATAAAAAAATAATCGAGATTTCCAAATAAAAAGAGGATTATTTTTAATAATATACAAAATGTTAGTAGATGTGCTTACATTTTGCAAGAAAAATAGATAAAAAACTAACATTTGTAAAGCAAAATTGAATTTCCCATAAGGTAAAAACTTACATTTTGTCAAATAATAAAATTAATTGAAAAAAGTTTACAATTTGTTTGGCCAATTCAAAAAAATGACTTATCTTTGTATCACAATTAAGGAATGAAACAATAACAAAATTAAGGAGGATAAAACTATGATTATTACAACTATTACAAGTGTATTCACAATCGGAATGATTTTAACGGGTGCAGTAAAGATAATGATTGCCTTCAAAAATCGTTAAGATTTATTGAAAAAAAAAACTTAAAAAATTTGGTAGATTCAAAATTTTTACTTATCTTTGTAGAGTGATTAAAAATAAAACAACAACAATTAAAATTAAGAACTATGAAAAGAACATTTAACTTTGGAAAAATTGATTATTATAATACAGGCAGAAAAATAAATGCTGTTGAGGTTAGTGTTGAATTAAAAGAAGAAAAAGATGGCAAACCAGTTTTTAGTGCTTCTGGTGATGTGTGGAATATAAAGCATACAGATATAGTATGTGGTGGCCAATGTCTCGACGATCCTAGCATCGTTAAACACCTTAAAGGAAATAAAACATTTGAGGAGATTTTAGATTTATGGCATAAATATCATTTGAATGATACACATGCAGGCACTTATGAACAAGAAATGTGCATAAAAGAGAATGAAGAAGAACGTAATTTAATCGAAAAAAGATTAAAAGAAGAAAAAAAAGATAAATATATATCTCATTACGAGGTAAGTTGTGAATTATTAAAAAAACACAACCTATACGAAGTGGAGGTTGATGGTAAGCCCTATAAGTATGGACACTCTTGGTTATATTGGGATATACCGAGCGAAGATTTATTGAGAATAAAAAAATTGTTAGTTTCTTAATTTTGTTTGTTAGTTGGGTACCTCACTATATTATTTAGTGAGGTATTTTTTTTTATATGTTTCTTATAGAGATTATATTTTCAAATATAAAAAAATAAATGATATTTCCAAATAAAAAGGGGATTATTTTTTACAAAATACTAGATGATAATTTTTTGAAAAAAACTTTAAAAATTGTTTGGAGGATTCAAGATTTTTACTTATCTTTGTATCACAATTAAGGAATAAAAGAAACAAATAATAACAAACTAACAAAATTAAGGAGGATAAAACTATGATTGCAACAATGATTACAGCAACGATTTCTAGTGTTGTATTAGCAACTATATTATGTGGAATAATCAAAATAATGATTGCCTTCAAAAATCGTTAAAAAAAAGTTTAAAAATGTTTGGCTGATTCAAAAATTTGACTTATCTTTGTAACGTAATTAAGGGAATAAAACAAATAAACAATAATAAACTATGAAAGCAAATTTAGATTTAATAAAAAGAGAGATAATTATTTTTGACGAGTTCGGTGAAATTATTTCAACAATCGAAATCGAAAAAGATATTAAAATATCTGATTTATGTGATTATTGGAATAGTTTTAAATATAAAAATAAGATGTATGATTTGAATCTATTTTTAGTCAATGGGAAGTTTTATTTAACTGCTTATGAATTAGACAAGTTAAATAATACGAATGTATCTAAATACATTAAAATTGATTTAACGATTAATAATAGAAAAAAAGTTAAAAAATTGAACCTACCAAGCAATTTTTTTAATTATCTTTGTGGTGTAGAATAACAAAATTAAGGAGGATTAAATTATGGACAGAGCGAGAAAAAAACGTTTGAGTAATTACGATAACTCATTTCGTCTTGCATTTGAAGAGAATTTTGACGATGTTCAAGTGTTTTGGAATCTTTGTGATGAGTATGAGAATTGTGAAGACATATTAAGAGGATTACGTTCTTCATTATCTGAAAATGTTATAAGTAATAATGGTTATAACTTTATTTTGCTAAATTGGGACGATTTACTTTATATTGGAGGTTATAACGATTGATTGTTTGTTACACTAAATAATTTGCTATGTTGTTCGGGCCTGTTGTGAAACACGCCCGTTTTTTTTTTTGCTATAAAGATTATATTTTCAAATATAAAAAAATAAATGACATTTCCAAATAAAAATAGATTTATTTTTTTCAAAAAAATTTTAAAAATTGTTTGGCTAATTCAAAAAAATGACTTATCTTTGTATCACAATTAAGGAATGAAATAATAACAAAATTAAGGAGGATAAAACTATGATTATTACAACTATTACAAGTGTGTTTACAATTGGAATGATTTTGACGGGTGCAGTAAAGATAATGATTGCCTTCAAAAATCGTTAAAAAAAAGATTAAAAATTGTTTGGTGGATTCAATTATTTTACTTATCTTTGTACTATCAAAAACAAAACAATATGTCTAACAAATAAAATTTTACAACTATGATGACAAAAGAAAAATTAACAAGTATTATTAAAAAACGTAGTGCTGAATTTTATAAATTTCACTCAAAAAATCGTGAAATAATAAACAAGATTTGCAAACAAATTGGAGATAAAGTAATCAAATTGGATGAGTGTTCGCAAATTGGAGCAATATGTACCTCATTTGACGAAATATGTGATGGGAGTGTTGTTGAATTAAGAATAGAAAAAGGGTTTTTGACACTAGTTTATAAACCTATATTTTCAAATGAAAAATACGATTGTTATTTAGAAGATTTTGTCGATGAGGGATTTTATTTTGAAATAATGGAGCAATTAAAATTGTATCTTAATAAATAGGGGCAACTCCCCTATTTTTTTTTCTTTATTATAAAGATTATATTTTCAAATATAAAAAATAATTGAGATTTCCAAATAAAAATGAATGTTTTTTTATCTTATTTTATTTTTCAAAAAACTTTAAAAATTGTTTGGTGGTTCCAAATTTTTTACTTATCTTTGTAGTGTTAAACAATTAAGAAATGGAAAGGGAACAATTTAGAAAAGAGATTATTGAGTTGGAAAGACTTTTTAAATCAAGTGGTATCGAAAAACCTTGCTTTAATAAACTTATTCCGCTAAATCGGTACTTTGGTAATTATGCTTATCCGTTTGGTGTAGATTACATTAATTTTATTGATTATCGTGGTTTTAAATTTGAAATTGTTGTTAATACACCTAACAATAAGACATATAAATATCATGAAAATGATGATTTGCACACGATTAGCGAGTGGCAAATGGATGGTATTGTGTCTTTTCTTCGTGATTTTTTAGAGAAAAGAAAAAAAGAGATAGCGGATTTGTATGAAAAAGGTAAAAAAGAGTTATCCATCGAAGAAATGCTAACAAAGTATGATAAAATTGCAAATGAAACTATTAAAGAAATTAGCAAAGATAGAAAATATCGTACAAAATTATTTTTTGATAAATACGGAAAAGGTTTTTTAACTATAGAGTATTTTGGAAATGAATTTGGTAAAATAGGATTTCATTATTTAAGCAGTTTTAAATTTTATAAAGATAAATATGGTATAAATCATATTACATATAGTTATCCATTGATGGGTGAAACTAACATTGACCCTAACATTGAAAATTTTAAGAAGTATATAATATCCGACTGCGAATAATTACTTTTTAGGTAAAAACTTATAAACGTGAATCAAGTGCCAAATGAGTCTGTTTTTAATTGCTTGGAATACCTACTAATTTTTAGTAGGTATTTTTTTTTTGTTTCTTTGTGTGATTATATTTTCAAATATAAAAAAATAAATGATATATCAAAATAAAAATGAGTTTATTTTTATTTTATTTTTTTGAAAAAGTTTAGAAATTGTTTGGTAGTTTCAAATTTTTTATTTATCTTTGTATCGTTAAACAATTAAGAAAGGAGGATAATATGGAAACAATAATAGCAAATAAACTATATGAGTTTATGGAGCGTGGAAACATAGATGCAGATGGTCTATATTATGTATATAAGGTATTTAAAAGATATTGTGAAGGTTTAAACGTTAAAAAGGTTATTGAATTAATACTAAATAAAGAGGATAAAGAAACTATAAACACTTATTTTAAGTGTTTGAAAATAATTTATGATGAAAATTGAAAAAATGTTTGGTGGTTTCAATTATTTTACTTATCTTTGTAGTGTTAAACAATTAAAGAATTAAGGACAACTAAAAAATTAATAATATGAAAGCATTTAATTATTTCCCAACAACAAAACAAGAACTTAAATCTATAATATACGAGAAAATTAATAAAGAAGGGTATAATTGTGATTTAAACGATATTGATGTTAGCAGAATTACAGATATGAGTTTTATGTTTGATAATTCTGACTTTAACGGAGACATTTCAAAATGGAACGTGTCAAATGTTAAAGATATGAATACTATGTTTACTAATTCCAAGTTTGATGGTGATATTTCAAAATGGGATGTACGTAATGTTGAAAATATGTTTGGAATGTTTGCTAATTCAAAATTCAACGGAGATATAAGTAATTGGGATGTAAGCAATGTTACCGATATGAGTTATATGTTTTATAATTCTAAATTTAACAAAGATATTTCAAATTGGAAAGTATCAAAGGTTAAATTTATGAATAGTATGTTTGATGAATCGAAATTTAACAAAGATATTTCAAAGTGGGATGTGTCGAATGTTAGTAATATGGATTATATGTTTTATAAATCACCACTTAAAAATAATCCACCTAAATGGTATAATTGTTTAATTTAATTATTTTGGAATTGGTTGTTATTGACAACCCATTTTTTTGTTCCATTGTGTGATTATATTTTCAAATATAAAAAAATAATTGATATTTCCAAATAAAAATAGATTTATTTTTGAAAAAAAAATGATATAAAAATTCTATTTTTTAATAGAAAAATATATAAATTTGTAATCACAAAGTTTAAGACATTGAACATTAGTTATAACAATATGAAAAACGATGACAAATGTTTTAACATATAAGTTTTTTAAAAAAAAAATAGAATGAGAGAGGAGTATTTTATAGAATTTGAACCTGAAGGGCAATCACTTTTACATTCAAAAAGTTTTAATACTTGTGAGGAAACGAAAGAGTGGTTTAATGAAAATTTTACATTTCTTTTCCTGTGTAACGTGAATATATGTCGTGTAACATATAATGAAGATGACACAATAAAAGATATTGATTTAGTTGAAAAAATACGTTAAACTACCTAAATGAATAATAATTCACACATGTATCGAATTAATTGTGTTAATTTGTTCGAAAAAAAAATAGACTCATTTGAGTACCGAAAATTTGTTTGATTAAAAAATTTCAACTACATTTGTACTGTTGTTAAAATAAAGAACATATGAAAAAGAAGTTTTTATTATTCATTTTATTATTAGCATCTGTGCAAATGTTTTCTGAAAATAAGAACAATGCTTATTTTGGAGTATTAACAAGATGTGGATATGCGTTTAATTATGATGCATTTAATTATGGTGTTTCTGTCATTTATAAGTTTGATGGTTTGTTTGGCGTAACAGCTGGTTTTGATGGTTACTATATACCAAACAAGTTTCTAATCGGTGATAAGCAACATCTATCAAATAATCACAAGTTCCCTTTATGGGATTGTCGATTTGGGTTTATATTAACGAAATATCTAACATTTGGTGGTTTACTTGGGAAGTGGACATTAGAAAACCCTAACGAGATATATATGTCAAGGGATATGTGGGGTATTGACAATGAGAGGAATAGAATGATATATGGTGGTTTCGTTACATTTGTCCTACCAGTGAAAGACTATTTAGGTTTTAATATTGACTTGGCATTAACAAATAAAACAGGTTTCAATATATGTGCAGGACTAAATTTTACTATAAAAACGTCTAACTAAAATTTTAATATTTGAAATAAAACACTTACATTTGCATATATTATGAATATGAAAAAAATAGTAATATCAATGGTTATATTGCAAATAATATCTACTATTTGTTTTGTTTGTTTTATAATTATGCTATTTAAACATGAATTATTATACGCTATTATTTCTATATTACTATTAACCATAATTAGAATTATTTTAATAACGTTAAATAATAAAATAAAGAAAATTAAAACTTGTAAATTAAAAAATTAATTATATTTTTTATGTAAAAATAGACTCATTTGAGTACCTTAAATGGTAGTTGAGTGAACATATTAATGAGATCTTTGAAATAATGCCACCATGTTGGAATGGAAGACAAGACGGACTTGATTAAAATTTGAGTGCATAGGCGAGAAATCCCTATGTAGAAGTACCCTAATTCGGTGGAAATCCTTCAGAGTTATAATGATGTCAGTTGGGCGTTAAGCATTTACGAACCATGGCAGATGCTGGATAGTGAAGAAAGTTCAAGTCTTTCTACGTCCTTGACATAATCATTATAAGGAACTATCCTCGCTAATCAATAATGCTAAGGACAATACCGAACCAATGTTATCTATGATAGTTTTGTTAAACACTGCAATGGAGTTGTGCTGACCTCCACATTAAATAATAAAAAGTTTCGGGACTGGAGAGTCCTGCATACATAACTATTGCTTAAAAGTGCATATTGCGTGCAACATAGAGAGACAGTGTGTAGAGACTTGTGTTATTAAAATTAACAGTTAATTTTAGTAACCTCAACAGATGAATAATCTGTTGTTACAGGTACAACCTAAGTTGAGGTTTAGAATAATGCTCATTTGAGATAGAGCAATTAATCGATGCTAAAGATTATTTGTATCATTATTCTAAGATGCATCACTCAATATGGTTAAGATAAAGTCCAGTCTACAACGAACAAGGTGAAACTATAACACCCACTTATAGGGTTGATGTTTCTTTGGAATAGTGCTAAAGAGGTAACGTTCATTTGTTCGGCTATGGTAACATAGAGTAGTAGGAAAATCCGTTGGGCAGTAATGCTCGTGTGGGTTCAAGTCCCACTGGTGGTACTAAATTATAAAGAACTATAACGAAAAATGGTTAACAGTAGTCTATACAAACCACTAACCATGAGATAGTATCAAAAGCAACGGTTAGACGTAGATGCGGTGTTAGGTATAGGAGTTCTTTATTTTATTCTTCAGTAGTTTAGTTGGTTAGAACATCCAGCTGTGAATTGGAGACGTAGGTTCGAGCCCTACCTGAAGAGCAAACATTTTAATTAAATATTATGGATAAGGATAAACTTCAAAAAGAAATTGAGGAATTAAGAAAACAAAGAGCAGATTTTCAAAATAAAATAAGCGAGATTCAACAAGAGATTGATTCTAAAGTTTTGGAATTAGAAAATGTGCCAAATCTTAAAAATAAATATATATACCATAGAAATGAGTATTTTGACCGTGATGTGTATATGTTAGTTAAAAACTATACAAGAACATTTGATGGATTACAACTTGAAGGTTATATAGTTAACATCTTTGATGATGAGTCTGCTGAAATTGTAACAGATCATCATTATACAGTTGATTATAATAAAGTATCCGAAATAAAAGAAATAACTAAAGAGTTTTTTAAAGAAACTATTAAAAATAGAATAAATAATATAATTGATAAAATAGATTAAAGTGATGCTGGTGCACAAGCGATCACAACGTAACTCAGTTGTCTTACAATAGTAAGGTCCCAACTTTCCAGTCGTAGAGGGATATCTTGATTACAATAGATGAGAGAGTTGTAATGGTTTTTACCTGACCTAACAGGTAAAACCTCGATAGCTCAATTGGTCAGAGCAACAACCTATAAGTTGTAGTTTTGGGTTCGAAGCCCAATCGAGGTACTGAATTAAATATTATAGTTGGAATAGTTTTATGGTGCGTTAGTTCAGTTGGTTAGAATACATGCCTGTCACGCATGGGGTCACGGGTTCGAGACCCGTACGCACCGCAATAAAAGTACTGTCTGACTTGAAACAGATGTTATATTGCAAGATATTAGAAGGAGCTAAAAATAGATGCATATGTTTTTAGATCGAAACCCTGGACAAGCTTCGTTATAGCTCAAATGGTCCACCAAATCGTACGTTGGACGTGTCGACCGTGCGGTGGTTTAGATAACGGTCACTATTCTTCAGTAGCTCAGTCGGTTAGAGCAATTGACTGTTAATCAATGGGTCACAGGTTCAAGTCCTGTCTGAAGAGCAAGTTCCTATAGTTCAACTGGATAGAACAATTGCCTTCTAAGCAATAGGTTATAGGTTCGAGTCCTATTGGGAACACAATTTTTATGAAGATCGATTTTAAGAAATATAAGATTTTAAACATTGATAATGACCAAAAATATATTTTCATATCAATGTTTTTTTCACAATTAATATTTTCGTATGTTTCACCATCTATAACAAAAGAAATTATAAGTAATTTACCAGCTCAGTGGATTGCATTTGAATCATTATTTTTTTCAATATCATCTCTTTTAATTGGCGTTCTATGGAAGAATAATATTAGAAAAAATGCTATTAAATATTTCATATGTTTAGCAATATCAGAAACGATATTGTTTCTAATTTTAGGAATATTTTTATGTTTTATTTATTATAACGTTTGGATTTTTGCTATTTGTACATTGATATATTCGTCATTAATTTCAATATTTGTTGGAAAGTGCATAATGTTTTTTAAATCCAAATTATTCCAAGATAAGAAACGAGAAGAATTTGATAATAATTTATCAATAATTTCATCTATTGTTTGTATTGTTGGTTTTTCGTTTTCTTTGTTTATGCTGCCATCACTTAAACTTTCTCTGTTTTTATGGTCGTTCGCCTGTGTTATTGATGACATTGGTTGGATTATTGTTTATATTAAAAGATTTAAAGTACATGAGAGTAGTAAAGAGAAATGGTGATGTAGTTAGATTTAATCAAAAAAAGATTGAATCAGTTTTAAGAAAAGCATTTGCAAGTGCAGGTAAAAAATATGATAGTCGGGTATTAAAAAGAGTGGTGTATGATATACATGATTATCAATGGTCAAACGAAGGCGAACCAGATGCTCAATTGAAAGCAAATAGAGATGAAATAACTATTGAAGAACTTCAAGATGTAATTGAAGTAACTTTAATGGATATGAAACATTTCGATGTTGCTAAAAATTATATCATACATAGAAAAGAGCGGTCGCAATTGCGTGACTTGATTAACGAAAAAGAATAATCACATATCTTCAAATATAAAAAAATAATTGATATTTCCAAATAAAAAGAGTTTTTTTGAAAAAAAACTTTAAAGAATTTATTCAATTCAAAAAATTGACTTATCTTTGTAGCGTAATTAAAAAATAAAGATATGAAAACATTAGTAGAACAATCAAATCAAAAAGTTCAAGTTTATAATTATCATCCAAAAACAAAAGAGGAGTTGTTTAATATTATAATTGATAGAATTAAAACTGAAGGTAATGAATGTAACTTAAATGATATTGACGTTAGTGAAATAACAGATATGACGTTTCTGTTTTACAATTCTAAATTCAACGGAGATATTTCAAATTGGGATGTTTCAAATGTTGAGGATATGAGTAGTATGTTTGAATCATCATCATTCAATGGAGATATTTCAAATTGGGATGTTTCAAATGTTGAGGATATGAGTAGTATGTTTGAATCATCATCATTCAATGGAGACATTTCAAACTGGGATGTATCGAATGTAACTAATATGGATTTAATGTTTTTTGAATCAGTATTCAACGGGGATATTTCAAAATGGGATGTATCTAAAGTGAGGTATACTGTTTATATGTTTTACAATTCTAAATTCAATGGAAACATTTCTGAATGGAATGTGTTGAATGTAGAGGATATGAAAAACATGTTTAAATATTCACCACTTGAGAAAAATCCTCCTAAATGGTATAAGAGTTAATATATAAAAACATAGTAGTGGCGGAATTGGTAGACGCTATTAAGCAGTAGGATGATGCTCTAAGCTGAGGTCGGTAGGAAATGACCGATGGGAGAGGTTGGCGAAAAGGAGACCAGCATTAGGTAAACGAATCGAAAGAGGAAACCAAAAACTACAACAGCGATCCTTATTAGTAGTAGGAGATAAAAGACTTAAATGAGCAGCAACACATCCATGGAGGTTCGAATCCTCCCTACTATGCTATAATTTAATCTCAAAAAAGATAGAAGTTAAAAATAAAATAGTCATTATTTAGTTAATGACTATTTTTTTGTGTTCATAAAAGAAAATAGACTCAATTGAGTACTACAAAAAAAAAACTTCGTTATAATGATTCTCTTATAACGAAGTGAAGATATATAGATTGGAATTAATGTTATAAGTACTTATCGTTTATCGACAACACATATATCATTTGATTTTACTCTGATAAATGGTTTACTATCTTCATCGAGTATTATAAACTCATCAGAAAAATTACTTACTGTGTGATATTCACAACTCAATTTAATGTTTTCCACATTAGAACCATCCTTGATGATTACTTCATTGCCATATAAAGTTACAATCATAATTAAGTATTTTTTTAAAAATTATTAAAGTTCGTTGTTATAATTTCTTATTCCTACTATTTTTAAGTATTGGTCTTTCCTTGTTCATTTTTATATTTTTCTTAAGATTTCTCTTACTGAATTTATAATGTACATTAGGTCTCTCTCTATTTGCTCTAATGTTGTCTGAATGGAAGTTATATGTTGCATAACGACCACCAGAACAACTAATAGAGAAAATAGTTAAAATTATTAAATAGACAAGAAATTTAAGATTTTTTTTCTTGATACACAGAAGGCTCATCACATCCACAAGTAATTGTTTGCCCACAAGGTTCACCATTAGGGAATGTATAATTCTTAAATAGAGTTTCTAATGAAACTGGTATCTCATAACCTACTTTACCTTTAGGTTCTGGATAAACAAATATTTCATTATTAGAATTAACATAAATTCTCAATAGTCTATCTTCAAAAATATCACGTTTAAAACGAACATGATAATCATGTTTACCAATAACAGATAATAAATCATCAATATTTTTGAAGGGTTTATATTCTGTTTCCAATTCTTTCTTATAAACACGATAATCAAACTCCTGCCAATTCCATGCAGGGTATGGGGTTTCAGTCCAACACACACCTTTTGTTTTGTGAATTGCTTCAATTAGTTCACCGTTTTCAAACGCCTTCATGACGTCAATCATTTCATTTAGTTTCATAATCATTTTATTTAGTTAAATATTATTATTTTTTTACAAATATACTATTTTTTTTGAAAATTTCCTAATATATTATAATTTTTTTTAATTAAATGATATTTATATATAAAGAGTATAATCTATTATGTATAAAACAACTAAAATACAACAAACAAAACAACATCATGAGGTGGATTTATCCATCCTCAAAGCTATGTGTTTCCATTCTGCTCGATTGTATAATGTAGGTTTATACTCCGTTAGACAACACTACTTTAATACTAATACATACCTATCATATAACTCAAATTACCACGAGTGTAAAGGCAATGAAAACTTTAAAATTCTACTTTCAGATTGTAGTCAACAAATTCTAAGACTTGTAGACAGAGATTTCCAATCATTCTTCAAATTACTTATACTCAAAAAATCTAATAAATACTCCGAAAAAGCAAAATTACCTCACTATAAAAAACAAGATTCTGTAATGGTATGCCCAATACAAGGGCGTTCTTGCAGAATACAAAAAGATGGTAAAGTCGCTATTGGTCTTACAAAAGAATTTAGAGAAAAATATAATATTTCTGAACGTAGAGTGTTGTTTACAATCCCAAAAAATATAAGACACATACAACAATTCCAAGAGATAAGAATAATTCCCATCCATAATGGGAAAGAATTTTCGGTGGAATTTATTTATAATGAAACAAATGTTAAACCTCAAGTTCAAGGTAATGGTTATATGTCAATTGATTTAGGTGTATCCAACTTTGCAGCATGTACAATCTTTTCTAATGGTGACGCACAACAATTTTTAATTGATGGGCGCAGACTAACAAACATAAATCATTATTACAATAAGAAAGTATCTGAACTGAAAAGTGAATACTCTAAGAATAAATCAATTACAGAAACCTTAACTCCACGAATGATGAGACTTATGAATGGAAGAAACAATCGTATTACAGATTACTTCAACAGAGTTTGCTATTTCTTAATTAATAAATGTCTTTCTTATGGTGTATCTACACTTGTAATAGGGTACAACAAAGGTCAAAAACAAGATATTAATTTAGGTAATGTCAATAATCAGAAGATTGTTGCAATACCTTATCATAAGTTCCGTAGAAAATTAGAGTCAATATGTTCTGAATATGGTATAACTTATATATCTCAAGAGGAGAGTTACACATCTAAGGCAAGTTCCTTAGATTGTGATATAATTCCTACTTATGGAGAACATACTGATAAAGTTATTTTCAGTGGTAAACGTATTCACAGAGGTTTATACCGCAGTTCAGATGGCAGTGTGTTAAATGCTGACATCAATGGTAGTATAAATATATTAAGGAAATATTTCAAAGAACGTAATGAGAATTGGGTTTACCAAGACTCAGTAAGAGCACTTGTCAACGTGCCATGTCAAAGGGTAATACCCTTTGCTCAAGCACCATCCTTTAGGTTGGTGTAGTTGACTAACTCTACGCATTTTACACAGACTATCGTTACGTTCTATTGAACTATCAAATTGAATAAAACATTCTTCATCTGAAATACGTACATTCTTACAAAAATCCTCCCAACTTATTGGTAATGATAATGCTTTATCTTTTAAATCTTCTTCTTTAAAGTAGGTTAATACTAAATTCCTACCTTCACCACCATCATTGTACAATTTTCTTGCTTGATATAAATCTATTTCAACTTTCATTTGCGTAGTTTTTTATATATTTTATTATTGTATAAACGTTCTTATTTAATAAAGATGAAATATCACTATTCTTTACACCTATTTTAGATAATTCGTGGCATATTTCTTTTCTAACATTTATAACATATTTATCCCTACTATTAGATGTTATGGTATCAAAATCAACATGTCTCCTATTTATTATCTTTTTTATTATATTCCTAACATCACTATTATGTATAATCAAAAACGACATTTCTTATTGGTTTTAACTGATTATGGTATATTTACTTAATAAATCAAGATCATCATAAACTTCTCCATTATTTAATCTATAACAACGTTTATCGTTATAATCTATTATGCCTATAACTTTTACAATACTACCATTCTCTCTATTTTTTAATGACGTACCAATCCTGATAGTAACCCTTACATAATAATATATGAGTATATGTAATAAAATTACAACAAATAAAAAACTTAAAAATATATTCACTAAAATAAAATCCTTTATAGAAATATTATTGAATCAATGTTTTATAATGTTCTTCCTCTTTTTTTATGTAATCCAACATAACTGCTTTATTATAACGCATTATGTCCATTGATTTAGATAGGTCTTTTTCAAAACCTCTTATGATGTTGATATATCTTTTATATGCGTTTCTCTTCGCCTTACTTTCGGCAATTCTTTTACCTAAGGTAATATCAAATTCGTCTTTTGGATCACATTTAGCTACACCAACAGATTTGAAATAATAAAAATCCTTAAAGTTTTTATTGTAATAGTTAGATGGTCTATAAAGGTCTAATTCATTATCATAATCAGCTTTTAGTACACAAATAACTGTTCTCTTTTCCTTATTAACATGATATTCCGCTTCTTGGAAACGAAGTTTAAATTTCTGACACATATTATTTAAAATTTATTTTATTGTTATTTACTGTTAAATCACTTTTACGATTACAAATATATGATTTTTTTTTAAATAAATTATTTTTTTCTATAAAAATCATCCGTAACAATCATTCTAACCTAATTCATATTCATTAATTACTTCACAACATTTAGCTATAAATTCATTAATACATGAATTATCATAAAAACAATCAATACCATGCTCAAATTGTGCTATTCTTGCTACATCATATTTTTGATCTATATAATTAAAAACAAATTGACCATCTCTCCATTCTTTTGGTTTTGTTTTTAATGCTTCATAAACTTCATTTTTTAAATCCTCGTATAACATGTTATTCTTCGTTTTTATCTTTATACTCTTTAAATTTTTCCATTAACTCATGTTGGGCAAAGTCAAAACACGATTCTCTAAAATTATCTATTATTTGACAAATATCATTATATTTTTTATAATAGTTCTCTTCATTATCAAAATAATCAGGTGTTTTAACTAATGCGATAATAAATAAATTATCATAATCTACTCTACATAAATCATCAATACTATCCCAAATACTATCTTGTGCTTTATCCCAACCAGTAAACCATATTTCACCATCTTCTTGAAACTGATGATAAGCTAAATTTTCAGCTTCAGCTTGTGAATTTTTATATATAGATTTTAAATACAGATTTATGTTTCTTGAGAAACTAAATATATTTTCAATAGGTTCCATACAAAGTTTAATTATTTCGCATTTATCTATTGAATATACTAATTCTACATCACAGTCGTTTTTTAATTTATCTACTTCCTCTTTAGGAGGTTTATAATATACTGAATATCCCATTTTATAAAAGTTTTTTAATTATTTATACCACACAGGTGGATTTTTCTCAAGTGGTGATTTTTTAAACATATTATTCATATCCTTCACATTCGACACATTCCAATCTGAAATGTCATTATTAAAATCAGAACCAGCGAACATATAACTCATATTCTTCACTTTAGATACATTCCATCCAGAAATATCTCCATTGAATTTAGAATAATAAAACATAAACGCCATATCATCAACGTTCGATACATCCCAGTTTGAAATATCACCATTGAAATCAGAAGTGTTAAACATACCACCCATGTCCTCTACATTCGATACATTCCATTTTGAAATATCTCCGTTGAATTTTGACCAAGCAAACATACAACTCATATCCTCAACATTAGACACATTCCATTTTGAAATATCTCCATTGAATTTTGACCAAGCAAACATACAACTCATAATCTTCACATTCGATACATTCCATTTTGAAATATCTCCGTTGAATTTTGAATTGCTAAACATACCACCCATATCCTCGACATTAGACACATTCCATTTTGAAATATCTCCATTGAATTTTGAATTGCTAAACATACCACCCATATCCTCGACATTAGACACATTCCATTTTGAAATATCTCCATTGAATTTTGAACTAGCAAACATACCATACATATTTTTTACATTCGATACATTCCAGTTTGAAATATCCCCATTAAATTGTGACTGATTAAATAATTCGGACATATTAGTTATTTTACTAACATCAATATCGTTTAAGTCACATTCGTTGCCTTCATTTTCAATTCTTTCTTCTATAATATTAAGCAACTCTTCTTTCGTTTTTGGATGGTAATTATATGCCACTGCTTTTTGGGGTTTACGATTTAAGTATTCTACTAATGTTTTCATGTTCATTTATTGGTTTTATATATTAACCTTTATACCATTTAGGTGGATTTTTCTCGAGTGGTGTGCCAGTAAACATACCATTCATTTCCTTTACACTTGATATATCCCATTTCGAAATGTCTCCATTGAATTTCGAACGAGCAAACATATTACGCATATCCTTCACATTCGACACATTCCAGTTTGAAATATCACCATTAAATTGAGAATAATAAAACATATAACACATATTCCTTACTTTAGATACATCCCATCCAGAAATATCTCCATTGAATTGGGAATAATAAAACATAAGCAACATATCCTTCACATTCGACACATTCCAGTTTGAAATATCTCCATTAAATTTCGAACCATTAAACATATCATGCATTTTCTTTACATTTGATACATCCCATTTAGAAATATCTCCGTTGAATTGAGAATGATAAAACATAAACGACATATCCTTCACATTCGACACATTCCAATCTGAAATATCATTATTAAAATCAGAACCAGCGAACATATAACTCATATTCTTCACTTTAGATACTTCCCATTTTGAAATATCTCCATTGAATTTTGAATAATAAAACATAAACGACATATCAGTTACGTTTGATACATCCCAGTTTGAAATGTCTCCATTGAATCTATCGAGTGGTTGACAATAAAATAATTCGGACATATCTGTTATTGAAGTAACATCTATGTCATTTAAATCGCATTCGTTACCTTCAGTTTTAATTCTTTTTTCTATAATATCCAATAACTCTTTTTTTGTTTTTGGATGATAATTATAAACTTTTGGTTCTTGTTTTAATGTTTTCATATCTTTATCTCTTGATTACTCTACAAAAATAAGTCAATTTTTTGAATTAACCAATTTTTAACTAATTCAATACGTTTAACGATAATATCAGATTAAAAATTAAAAATTCTACCCAAAATGTTATATTACTAATTTGCTTTTTAATATTCAAGCTAAACATTGCTAATAATACAATTAGTGACCAATCAATTAATAGTGAATAATATTTACCCAATATCATCCACGTAACACTTGAAATCATTGCTAATAATGCCCCTATTGTGTGTACTAATCCTTGTCCGTGAAAACTACGATAAATCAAATCCTTTAATGGGCTACCGCAATCCTTTGTTTGTTCTTTAAAAAACGGGCTTGCTGCAACTAATAATAAACCGCCACCAGCGAAGAAACATAACCAAGTAAATAATGGTAATACACTATCACTTAATACAAACCAATTAGGCATTACAAGAAATACAACCAATGCACTCATAAGTGGGAACAAGATACCTAATCCTTTTTTCTTTTCATTCAAAAGATAAAAAGTAGCAGAATATGAGCTCGGTACACCAAACATGCTAAATACTAAAATAGTATATACCCCGAAAATTGCATATGCAATTATTGATAAAATAAATGTAATCATTTCTTAAATTATTTTTTATTATTATTATCTTGTAGATTCAACATCCGAAACAGTTTTTAGTTTTTTCTTGGGTTTAGATTCAATAATAGGAATACCTTTTAATTTTCTCTCTAAAACAGCTACCTTCTTGGATGTAATAGAGTAATATTCACTAAACACTGTTTTAAAATTATAGTATTTTTCTTCAAAATATCTAATCAATTTCTCGTAAGCTGCCGCTTGATATTCATCCAATACGGTATAGTTTCTAATCTCTTCATTTAATTTTCTTTTGATTTCAGTATAATTATTATGAAGATTATACATTTGTTGTAAATATTTAATCATGACTTTTTAATATGTTCATTACCACTATTTAGATATGAGGTTATTTTAGATATGGCATTGGATAGAAACTCCAAGTCTTTTTTTCTACCATATTGTAACTTATATTTCAGTACATGCTCTATAGTAGAATATCTAATATGTTCACTCCATATTTGTTTTGAGTCAAATTCTTTAACTAACCAAATATTCATTTTAACTCCTCTCCATATGATGTCAATTCTATTATCCTCATCATTATGATAGTGAAGTTTATCATCATCGGATGATAATGATACATTAGTTAAAAACTCACGCATTTCAGGTGAATCTAATACTTCCATGTCGATATCATTAGGTTCATTAAGTAACGGAAATCCACATGCTTCTAATGCTAAACTACCACACACTGAGTATTTAATTTCACTAATAGAATCTAATGTGGTAAGTTTAATAAAACTACGAAGTGCATTTTCAATTTTTTTTCCATGTCATGAATAGTTGAAAATTATTATAACTATATTATTTTATTTTAATCGTTTGACAAAACAGGTCGAACAAGTTGACCGAGGTAGCGAGCGATGAAATTCCTGAATACGTTATATAAACCAAAATCCACATTCCACGCACTGAATGAGCTGGCGTTATCTACATGAAGTGAACTCGACCAATAATAACCATCACCAATGTGCTCCAACCCATCACAATCGTGACATCCATTAACCGGAAGAAAAATGGAGTTACCATTGGTGCCTTTTACTTCGTACCCTTTAATACCCGTTTCTTTGTAGTTTTCTATCCATATCCAAGTACATTTTGTGCGCAATTCCGTCCATTCAGCATCGGTAGGCATACGCCATTGTCCACCCCAGTTTGTAGTAGCAGCATCGTCTTCGGATTCAAGCACGGTTTTGTTATCTACGGTGCTGTCATCACTAATTGTATTGTATTTGGTGATGGTTTCTAAATCCCACCAATCAAGTTCTTCATCGTATTTAGCGGTTGCCCATTTGTAAGTACTCCAGGAGTAAGTTGTTTTTGGTTCAATTTCTCCCCAAGCAAAATAGCTACCATATTCTTCTGGAGAGGAAGCACCTACATTACAAGTTGCCCATTTAACACTTAATCCTAAATCTACTGCTTCCATAATTTTTATTTTTTAATATATTCATCTTCTTTCTCGACTATTCTTTCTGCTATGTTTAATGCATATTCATAATCAATAAATTTATTAGAATAACACGAAACAAATATTTTTTCAGCAAGAGAAATAACTCGTTTTCTATGTTCCGTTTCAAGAATATCTGTATTATCTATCAACTCAACTTCTTCAAGCTTTAATTCGATAGGGTTTCCATAACTATCACATTTATCTAATACAATAGTTGCATAATCAGCAGCATTAATAATTTCTCCGGTTTTCTTAATTTTTACCTTCATCTAATTTTATGTGATTAATTATGCAACAAATATAACAATTTTTTTTTTCAAATATACAAATTCTATGTTAATGGTTTTAATTTCATGTTCCAAAATTTATTAAATTCTATATAAAATTTGTATTTATAAACCACGTTGAAGCATCGATAAATATAATGTTTTCATTCATCACCACCTTTTGGTAGTAGGTCACTAATGTATGTCCATTTATATATAGAAAATATCCTACATGTTATTGCCCAATTTGAACCTGAAATATCGTCTGACACTATTTTAAGTGTATCATACCCACCTTTATCTTGTTGTATAAGAATCCACGAATTAGTTTTAGCATATTGCTCACATCGTGCCAAACATTTATAGAATGATTATCTGCCCATTTTGCGCCTTTTTCAAATGCTTGTCGAATATCATATTCTGTATAATTTTCGTTATGATACTCTTGTTTATCAAGTAAATAATTTACATAATCTTTACTTGCATACTTTATTTCTTCTTCTCTTGTCATAACTTTATTCCGATATTTTTATAAACACTACATTCTTTTTATCAGTCCTCTCAGATCGAAGGCAATTAATATCACACTTTTTACGATAATTAAAATAGCACTTCTCGCAAGTCATATCTTCGGTTTCAACTACTTGTAAAGTTGTCCCATCAAATTCAAATATATCATTTACTTTTCTTTCCATAATTCCTTAAAATGCCTTATTTACAACCATTTTTCAAAAAATGGTAAAACTTTATTATTTGCAAGCCATATAATTCATTCATTATATCTATATAAAATTTGTATTTATAAACCACGTTGGAGCATCGGTAAATATAATGTTCTCATTCCCCACCTCCTTTTGGTAATAAGTCGGATATATATACCCAACGATATTTGAATCCCGTTTTCATAGCCGTTATCATCCAATTATCTGAATACTCAACATAATATTCAATATCCCCTGGATTTAAAGTATTAACTACTTCAATTAATATATATTTATTTTTTTTAGGTTCTTCACTTGTATCATGCCATATTTGTTTTAGATTGATATATTCTTCGGCCATATCTTCGTATGGTTCGTTGCAAGATACCATTTTTTCACCCGTTATAGTATCTAGTAATTCTTGTTCAGTTAAATAAATTCTATTTGGTAACATAATTATTTTGTTTTAGGTAATAAGTCAGAGATATATACCCATTGTTTAATATTGCAACCTATAAGCCAATCTTTCATACTTTTGCCTTCAATCTCTGCTATAAATGTGTCATAAGCATTATCACCTATCTGTCCCAAAAACCAAGATCCTTTTTTAGGTTCGACATCAATGCTATGCCAAACATTCTTCGGGTGCTCGTCTGCCCATTTTACTCCAGATTCAAATGAAGCTATTTCGGAATTGTATATTCTTCCATACGAATAGTTACATTTATCACCTCTATATAATTCCATTTCTGCAATTTGATGTCTTTCAGCTCTACTCCTTGCAGCTTCAATTATTTCTTCTTCTCTTGTCATTATTTAATCTTCTATTCTTTTGGTAGGTCTGGTAATTTCCTCCAATGTGTTACTGTATAGAAACCATCACATCTCCAATAAAAGTTTACATTGTATGAACCTATAAGATTGCACATATCTGATATATCAATATGTATTTTAGTAGGGTCTTCATTCCATGCCAAAACTACTAATACCTTCTTTGTAAGATGATCATCTTCAAGCATATCTTCGTGATAGCACGGTAAATCGTCCTTGACGCTTATCCATTGTGATTTTGGATGCTTGTCTGCCCATTCTACCCCTTCTTCAAATGCTACCCCCATGCTTAAATAATCAATATCTTCATCGTACTTATGAGTCTCAGAAAATTTGTTGACCACCTGTTGTATTTCTTCTTCTCTTGTCATATTCAATTATTTCTATATTCTATCTTTTAATCTGTTGAATTTACAACCTCGTCATAAGTCATCTTAATTTGCTTATTAGCAAGTATCAAATCTTGCCACAAACATTCAACCATATCTTCTAAACACACCTCATCGGGAAAATTATTCGCAATCACTGTTTCAACGCATTTTATCCTTTCAGATAGATATTTATTAATGAGTTCATGACTTTTTTTGATACTATCCGTATTTTCTATTTTCTTTCTCAATAATTGACAGTAAGACGAATCATATAATTCCATAATCTATTCCTCCCAATATCTATAAAATTCTGGCGCTTCATCATCAGTCCCTATCAAATGCTTGGTTTCCTCGTTGTAAGGAATACAATATGTATAGTTGCAACCAGCGCATTCCATATTAAATGGATATTTTGTATCATTTATATGTGAAAATATACCACATTTCCATTTTGTTCTTCCATTTCTGACAATCACCTTATCAAACGGTTGCAATGTCTTCGGGTCAAACTTAGGTTTCTTAGTCTTAAATTTATTCCAATCCCTATTTTCCTTTGATGGGAATAATAAGCATTCTCCGTTTTCTGATTCAAAATAAGTCCCATCGTAATAAAAGGTAATATAATTTTCTATACCTTCATTAGTTAAAAATTTCACTCTAATAATAGTATCTTTATCAGGTACTCTGATTTCAACAGAATTAATTCTACATTCTCCACATAAAGGAGAATATAACTTTGTCCCTTTTGGACAATCCTTCAAAATTTCTGCGATGTTTATTTTATTTTCCATAACTAATAATTTATTGTCATTAACTTTTTCTTTTACAATTTCACAGCACTCCTCATAAGTCTTCGGATACTTCTTTTTCTTTTCAACCCAGGAAAAATATCCATCTTCTTGTAATTCATAACCATTAGGGGTTTTATCATTTTCTGATTCACACCATTCCACATTGAAACTCGTTGTAAATCCTCTTAAACCACAATGTGGATTATCGTCACGTACCGCAAATACACATTTTTGACAGGCATTTCTTTTCATATTATTCATCTCCTATTATTTCGGTAATATCTTTAATAAGTTTCTCAGTATCAAATGTTATGGAACACATGCCTGAGTATATAACACCTATATATTTAGTCATATCGTGTTCCCTTAATCATTTAATAATATCATCAGTTTTAGGGGACTTCTTAGACTTCTTCTCCAGGATAATCTTCGTTGCATTGATTACATTGCCATTCTCATCTTTAAAAATGTAACCATCTGGGAGATTAAACTCATTAACCCATCCACACATTTCATGATTATCAAGGTAGTCAATCATATCATCTGTCCAGTAGTATTCATCTGGATCCTCTAACATCTCATAACAATTTTCTGATATCATTTCTTTACTGATTTAAGTTAAACTTCATTCACTATATATCCAACATCATAATAGTCATTCTTATTTTTAGTATACCAATCAATACTCTTGATTCGTACTTTATCCAAAGGCTCATAATACATATTCCTATATCTTTTATTTGTTTAATTTTTTACACTTTTTTTCTATCCAATGATAACTTACCCAAGTAAAATACCGACATTCATTACAACAATATCCTCTTCCGCCTTGTGAATCAGTATCGAAATATTTTAATTGTTTACCACATTTAGGGCATATTCCATTATTAAAACCTTTATATTCCATATACATTCCGGTCAAGACACCAAAAATAATCAGAACTATAATTAATATACAAATTATACATATCATAATTATTCCTCCAATGCTTTACGTAACTCATTTGCTATATCTGTTGATGAAAAATCACCACGTTCATTATCATACCACGGAAAATCAAAAATGTTTTCTTCTACCCACTCACAAGCTTTCTCAATCATAGTCTTGTCTGCATATTTTACTCCATAATTCACACCCACTTGAAAATCTAAAGAACCATAATTATCTATACCAATTTCTTCGTCAATCAATTTCTGTATTTCTTCTTCTCTTGTCATATTATAAAAATTTTATATTTAAATAAATGTTTATTTTTCAAAATCACTATTTTTGTTGTTGAGAAAATCCTTCAATGTTAGGCAATGTTACAATTTGGACAGTTTTTAAGTATTTCGGCGACGTTAATCTTTTCCGCAATCAAAATTTATTACATATTATCAATACCACAATTTGTTAATACACAAGGTTGTGCTTTAGGCTTACAATCTGAAATCTTAATAGTTTCTGGTTCGTTGAGCACTTTCATTTCAAACTCTTTATCAATGGTGTTATTTACTACGGCAAGAAAATTAAATGTCATTTCTGCCAGTAGAAAATCTCGGATGTTTAATCTACTATCGAGTCCATATTTATTATATAAATCTGAAAGTTCTTTTAAAAACTCTTCTTGTTTCCCATAATCAAAAAGGTGATTATATATTAAAGGAGTTACATTTCTATTTTTTATAATTTCTTCACATTTCATGCTATTCTAATTATTTAGGATGATTTAATATAACTTTATTTATACTTTACTTTTCGTATTCATTTGTTTTAAATATTACCACACTATCAACCTTAACGTTATCAATTACCTCATATTTAAGGGTTGTTTTACCCTGGTATACATCCATTGCTGTAGGTTCAGGTTTTTCTTTAATATCAGAAACAATAGCAATTTCCAGTATACAAAATATGGTTGTAAGTACCCCGAGGAATACACCAAAACCCATATTACCATTACCTTGGTCAATTTTTACGTTTGTGTAAATAACTAATGCTATTGTAATTAATCCTACTATAATTGCTCCTATGATCATAATTAATAAATATTTAATCCTGTTACATCTAAAGCAAGTCCTTTTTCAATAAGACCCCTATAATCAAAATGATGTGCATTTAACCAATCAATAGCATCCATTATATAACATGTTAAAATTTCACTATACCCAGTCATATCATTAAAACTACAATCACTTATGGAAACCTTCTCATCTAACACTACTGTAAATAACTCTTCTCTTTGTTCCTCCGTCATACTTGACATAGGGAATAGATATGGTTTGATGTCTTCGATAGATAAAATATATTGTCCAATATCTACAGAACCATCACATGTAATACTTTCTATTTCATCCCAAGTTTCACGTTCTTCTTCTACGCCATAATAGGATGCTTTAACTCCATACGGCAACCTTGCACAAAAGTCTTTTACCAATAAATCTTTTTCTTCTTGTGTCATATCTTTTAATTAAGTTCTCGATATAATGTCTCTATCTGCATCATAATTAAACATTTTACATAGTTCTTCCTTATTGGTATCTGCATATTTATATCTCCATCTAACCTTATCAAGAATCACATTAGAAGCATCAGTTTTATTTATATAATCATAAAATAAACTATTAAATATACAATTATCAGCTTCTTTAATTATTTTATTTTTCTCGTTAAGTCTTTTTTGAAGTGTATTTATATAGCAAACATTGAAGTCTGTAATATCAATGTTCCCATTTTCAATTAATCTAATAATAACATCACAAATAAATGTTTTATCCTTATCCTGCAATATCTTTGTAATTTCTTCTCGTGTCATATCTTTGTTTATTTTTAATTACCTTACAAAGATAAGTCAATTTTTTCAAAAATACAAATTTTTATTGAAAAATCAAAACACAAATAATAAAACCAATTATAGAACCACATATGTATCCAGCATATTCTATAAATTTATCAATGTTTAATTTTACTTTCTTATTATTTTTCAACATAATTATTTGTTTAAGTCAATTATTTTTTTATATTTGAAGATATTACATCTTCTTGTTTAATAATAAAACTATTTTGATAATCCATGTATTTGAAATCCTTAGATTTAGATATTTCTTTAGCTATTCTCAATGCTTCTAGTGGGTTATTAGCTTTTACATTGGTTTCAACAATCCCAATGTAATGTGAATGTATAGTATAGTTTTTCATGATAATCTGTCTTGTGGAAACTCCATTCTTTAGATTGGAGAGGAAACAAGACTTATTCCTTTTGTTGGTTAAACAATATTTTAATTAATCACATTGCAAATATACACATTTTTTTTCTTAATATATTATACTTTTTTAATTTAAATGGTATTTATATAAAAATCACAAAGTTCTTTGAAATGGTATTGGGTTGTACTCTAAAAAGAAAAACTTACAATATGAATCAAATCATATTACCCTGAGCACGTAAAACCATAAATTGTAGGTTCTCAATGTAATGAGAATTGGAATTTCCAAGACTCAGTAAGAGCACTTGTCAACGTGCCATGCCAAAGGGTATTACCCTTTGCTCAAGCACCCTCATTTAGGTGGGTGTAGTTGACGATAATCTTATTTTATTAACAAAATTCTGTAAAATCACTAAATCTATAATCTAATTCGTCATAAGGAATTTTTACATCATTACAATATTGTTTTTCACCCCAAAAACGTTTTTTAGCTTCATCATATAAGATTTTAGCTTCTTCTTTACTAAAAGCATATTTTTCTCTACCAGCTCTATTTAATTCCCAAATATAATATTGTTCTCCATTCCAACCATCTTTAAAATCCGTAACAAATTTTTCCCAAAATTCATCAACAGTAAGTGGTTCATCATATTCAGTAACGATAGTGTCACAAGATTTTAAAAAGTCTTTAATAGATTGTTCTGTATAATCATAATATTTCCAATCATTATGATTAAATAAAAACTTCCATCCAGCACTACGTTTTCCAATATGAATTTTATTCTCTTCTATTTTATCATTTATTTCTTTATATGTTTGAAGAGATTGTTTTTGTTGTAATAAGTCAATTATTTCTTTAGAAAGATTCTTTCTAATTGCATAAACATTCGTTCCCATATCTAATAAATATTTTTACCTGTTGCATCAATTGCTAAATCTTTTTCAATAAGTCCTCTAAAATCTATGTGATTTTTATAAAGGTAATCAAACGAATAAATAGTGTGATATAATATACCATATGGACCACTTATCATTAATGATTGCCATTCTTTTTTCTGTTCCTCGGTCATACTTGACATAGGGAAGAGATATGGTTTGAAATTTTCTATTTCTATTTGTGTCCCTTCAAAATCTGTAACAAATCCATCAATATCAATACTTTCTATTGCTGATATATAACTACCATATATTTGTGCGTAAACTTTATATGGAAACCTTCCACAGAGGTCTTTAAATAAAAGTTCTTTTTCTTCTTGTGTCATAACTATTTTTTATATACTAAATAAAATACTACCTAATACCACACCAAATAACATACCTACCAACCCTGAACCAATACCACACAATACTATAAATTTATCATCATTAATTCTAACTCCAACAATGACATTATACATTAAAGTAATTAATGCAATAAACAAAATTGCTGCGAAAATTATTTTAAAAACCATATTTTCTAATCAAATTATCAAGTACGTATTCAATTCCTGCGAGTGCTGCTAATTCGTAAGTAGAATAATTATCATCTCCTCCAATAAAGAACATAGCTTCAAATAAATCAATTTTTTGAAACGTTGGATAATAAAAATCATCCATAATTATATAGTTTTAAAATCACTTTTTTTGCTCTTGGGGAAGCTCTCCGGTATTAATAGATATTATGGGTAGTGTTTCTTTCTTACCACAATACATACAGTATATTAAATCTTGAACAAAACTAAATTTATTCATTATTAACTTCTTGTTTCAACCTACCACTACTTTTTAGTACCTCATAACTGAGTCTGTCATCCATAGTTGGGTAGTCCGCAAGCGTAAATTCGGATGTACTGCACCCTATTATTTTTAAAAATTAAAAAAGTATAAAAAAGTTTAATTTCTTAATTAATAGTTAACTACACATTTGTACAAATGGAGAATAAACTCTCTTGCATATAGGGCATTGCCAACCTTGTGCTACTCCAAATATTTATAGTTATTTGTTAGTTCGTCAATCACTATTTTATGATTAACATTTGAGTCATCAATAACCTTAATGAACATCTCTGCTAAATCATAAGGTAAATTATCTGTATCCTCAATACTTAATGTTACATTAATACCATTAAGTGAATAATTTATTTTTATATTGTCCATCGTAACTCTACTTAAATTTATCGTATTTTTATTTAAATCAAATTATCAAGTACGTATTCTATTCCATACAAAACACAATCATCATAGTCATCCCACGCTCCTGCATAATTAGGACCATCATCCTTTGTGTGAGAATAATATCTATCTGTGGCACCTTTATCAGGAGTGTCACTTATGAATAAGTGATATCCATACGCAGCACTTACTATTTCAAAATGCAAATGATGTTTTTCTCTTAACCACTTCAATACTTGGGAGATGGTAGGAGCTTTTATTATTTCCTTTTCAATTAGAACGTCTCTATAAGGAATGAGTTGATGTTTATAAATATAAACAAAATTCCAATCTAACCTACCGCCACCTTCTTTAGTTAATTCATAATAACCATCATCACTTAATTCTCCAAATGCCTTAACTACCTCAGGATTGATTATTTGCTCTTTATTATACACAAATAAACATGGATAATCAAATCCTTTATCCTTTAGCTTCTTCGCTATTTCAAATGTTACAAAATCCAGATTCATGTTTTTATTAAATTTTTAATAGTTCTGGGTTATCGTGAATGTTTCCGACAACTTCCTTTTTAAATTCTTTAATCCACGATTTTTTTAGTGTCGAATACATGTCTTTATATTTTAATTCTTGAATAATAGAAGCACAAAAAGTCGCTTCTTCTTCACACCATTCTATAACATGACAAACTTTAGGATATTCCCCACAAATAATATCTCCCTCATAAATCTCATTTCCGTTATTGTCGTATAGTCCTGTGAATTGCCCTACAGTTTCAGGATCAACTTCATTTTGAATGAAATAATCCTTCGCAATCTAAAGGGTAAATAAATACTCTACCATCAGTTGAATGGACTAAATCTCCATATAACCACTCACCTGTATGTTTTCTTCCTCTAAATTTTATTGTTCTCATTTCGTTACCTCCTTGAAAATAACCGGATGAATTGCATCAATTGTACATAATAAATCTTTAAACTCGTTTTCAGGACAATCAATTTCGTTTTCGAAGAAATAGCAGTCCTTGCAACATTCCATTTCTTCGTGTCCAAGTTCTGGACAAACTTCTAATGTCACTCCTTGATATTCAAATCTTTCACCTATTTTTCTCTCCATAGTATTTTATGTATTTAACATTTTTCATATGAATCTAGTAAATACTCAATTCTTACTGATTTTCTCATCGGATCATTTTCTCTTGTTAAATTATTTGTTAGATATTCAAGACGTACATATCTTCGTGAACCAACTTTCTTTTTATCAATAACTTCATAATATACTGTTATAGGTTCTGAAAATGGGTCGTCAAAATCTGATACGGTTCTCTTATATCTATCACCAATTTTTATTTTTTCAAATTCATTTTTGTATAAAATATGTTTATAAATTTCCCAAATAATTCCTATGATGGGTAGAATAAAACAACAACTGAAAAAGACAATAATAATAACCATATCTTTAATCCTCCCAATATTTGTAATACTCTGGTGCTTCTTCGGTAGTACATACGATGTGCTTGGTTTCTTCGTTATATGGTATGGCATAACTAAAAAGACCACCATCTATAGTAATAATCGGATATTTATCATTTGTGGTATTATAATAAGAATAAAAATTTGGAATCCATTGATCACTAAAATCATCCCTTACAAGCACCTTATCAAATGGTTTTAGATCCTTCGGATTAAACTTAGGTTCCTTGGTCTTAAATTTACTCCAATCCCTATTATCCTTTGATGGAAATAGTAAACATTCTGAATCATTAAAATACCTACCATATTCGTCAAATATAACTATCCGTTCATTGGAACAAGTACGTATAAAAATTTTATCTTTAACAACTTCGTGTAATGTACATTCTCCACATAACGGACTATACAATTTAGTTCCCATTGGGCAATCCATCAAATTTTCAGCGATATTTATTTTCATTGCTTATGAAATGTTTGTGATTTTATAAAAATTTCTAAATAATCTCTCACTTAATTACACAACAAAGATAATACTTTTTTTTCAAATATACAAATTCTATGTTAATGATTTTAGATTTATTGTTTTAGTAGTTCAGGATTATCATGGATGTTACCGATGACTTCTTTTGAAGACATCCAACGATTTGAATCAAGACCACAAACACCTATAAAATAATTTTCTATGTCTCCATTTAGTGCCGCCATAAACCGACCTTCTTTTTCGTTATAGAAAATCAGATGTTTAATTTTTGGATTATCACAACCGATTATATCTCCCTCATAAATCTCTCGTCCGTTCTTGTCGTATAGTCCATTGAATTGTCCGACTGTGTCAGAGTCAACATCGTGCCATACTTCGTGATGATCGTTAAACTAAACTATACAACAATTTCCGTAATCATCTTGAAGCAACGAACCGAATACCCATTCTCCTTCCTTTGATTTCCCTCTAAATTTTATTCTTCTCATAGTCGTTTAATAAACACATCTTCATCTGTTGGTGCGCCCTATTCAGGTTTTCCTTCTCCTATTGTAAACTATTTAATAATTCTTCTTTGGTTGGGTAAAGTTCGTTTTCACATCGTTCATAATTAAACACTCGGTAATGTAGGTTGTAGTTTATTCCAAGCGTTTGAAACCAAACTACATCTCCTATCTTGTACTTTGTTTCTATTATCATAACTCTTCAAGATAAAATTCTTCAACATCATAATCTTCATCAAACATCGGATTATCTCCACTGCAACAACCATTATAATGTAGATCAAATTCGAGGAACTCCTCTACATCTTCAATAGATATTCCATCGGGAACATCTATTACCAATTCTACTTTTACTTTCATATCCTTTTTCCTAATTTAATTATAAACACATCTTTATCAATCGGTGCACCCCATTCAGGTTTTCCTTTTCCTATCAAAACACTTTTAAATTCAAACATCATTGTTCTCTTGGTATATCCGTAAGAGAACTTGACGGCATCGTACTTATAGAAATTATATAGTTTTGTTTGTATGCAATTTTCACAGCAGTTATTTATACAATCAATAAACGTATCTCCACCTACCCAATTATCACACAACCGTTTTATCCAATAAGGTTTTATCTCACGATACTCCTCGGTTTTTACACCGCTTTCTATCATTTCGTACCATTCCTTTTTTAATGTTAAATGTAATATTTTCATGTTTCAAATAATGTTTGTTGTTCTAATATTACTTTATATCTCTTTGGTCGTGGTGTTCCAAGCGGAACGATGTACGGACAATCATTATGACATGTTGCATCGTAAGACTTCTGCCTAATAGCATCATTTCCTTTACCCATATACTGCGTTAAAATATCTTCTTGTATCGTACAACGCATTTTCGTATAGTTGCCCTTCTTATCGTTGAACCTACTACCTTTAATGCAGTTATCGCAATTCCTATCCAACCACGCACAACACATTGACCCATTACTAAAACAAGGTTCAGTACAGTTCTTTTTCATGACTTTTCTTTTTTCGGTAAAACAATCTTTTGCCAATGGGTTATATATTCCATATTAAAACCACTATCATTATACCACCTTTCAGTTTGATTTATTTTCACTCGTGTTGCCATTCGGACAAGAGTACTACCGTCATTAAACGATTGACATACCATTACTCTTTCCCCTATCGATGGTAACCCATCTTTTATGTTTATCCAATCACTTGTTTTCATTTTTACCAGTCTTCGTTTTCAATTATTGTTAATGCTCGGTCGATAACATCTTCAAGGCGTGTAGAAATTTTGTAGAATTTGCTTTGATTGCATACTTTGAATAATGTAAATTCTTCGGCAACCTCAATGAACTCATATTCAACTGCCACATATTTTAAACAGACTTCTTCTATGGTTACTTCTATTCGTAACTCATAGTCCAATTCATCCGAATAAGGAATGCTCAATGGCAACTTGTCTATTTTCTCTTGTAGGGCCATAATTATTCTTCTATTAACTTAACACGTAACACTTTACCAGTATTTGGTTCAATGCTTGTTACTTCGTATTTTATCTCCTTATTTTCTATTTCTACGATAGTTTTTTGTGTGAAATAATCACAAAGAAACATACTATAAAACAATAATGTTAAAAACAATAATCCACCAATAAATATTGAGTAAAAAATCGTTTCCAATTTACTCTCACTTAATGAACACATAAAATTATTTCCAATATAAACAGCAAATAGTATCACTATAAACATTATCATTATTCCCATAATCTTTAATTTAATTGGTATTACAAATTTAATAATTCAACAAAATCATTCTCGACTTTTAATACTTGATTAAAGTTTAGTCTATCATTAAAAAATATCCTATCATCATGACTAAATATTTTCTCATTCACGCAAGGTGTATGTCCAACAACTTGTTTATATTGAAAGGTTTCAGTTGAATCTATTAAAGATTGTGGTCGAATCCATATCGGTGATTGATACCAATTATCACCATATATATTCGTGTGAATATCCTTGTTTATAAATGCTAATTTATTATCATCACATTTCATCTCACATAAATCATCTAATGTAAGATTTTGCTCCGTTAAATAAATTGGACTAACTCCTGCATGTGAAAATATAAAGTTACCATCTATATGAATAACCTTAAGATTATCCTTAATTATTCCTTTATGACTATTTACAAATGCTTGAGTAGCAATTTTATGACCAGAACATATTCCATTCTCATTTAAATATGAAAAATCATGATTTCCAGTTAATAATATAACATTGTCAGGATATGATTGTTTTAATTCAAGAATTGCTAAAAAGTTATCACTAATAACACCGGTAGAATATACTTCATGTGTATCAAAATAATCACCAAGAAAAACAAGTACATATCCTTCTTGAATGTATTTCTCACATCCTAACCAAGTACTTCTACCGTGTATATCACCTATTACAATGTATTTATTCTGCATCTTCCCAACTGATTTTTTTCGTTTTCTTTTTAAAAGTATAACTATATGTTATAGTGTTAGTTTTATTATCGTAATTTTCGTTAATAGTAAAATAAATTGATTTTAAACCACTTTTAATACGGTATATTGGTTCATAAAAATTATCGCCTATGATAAACGGATTTTCGTCAATGTTCATTCCCCAATTTATAAATTGACATAAACACCAGCAAGCTGATTGAAAATCATCTTTAATGGAATTTATAAATTCTTCCTTATTATTAATCGTATAAAAACTCCTTACTTTATCAAAATTTTCATTGATAAATTTAACTACCTTGTTACAGACTAATTTTTCAAATTTACAATTGTTCATATTAAAGATCGAGATCGATTATAGCTATACCAATTATTAGTATTATAATTGATATGGTTAAAAATATTGAATATCCTGTGTTGTGAGGATAACGTGTAATACCACGTGGCATTATCAGTTCACCTTTATTAGTCATCAAAGACTCCCTAACTTTTAATAGAATATTTGACTTTTCTAATTGTGAAGAATCCAAACTTTCACTTAATTCTTTTTGGCAAGATTTGATATTTTCATACCAAAAGCCAACATTATCTGATTCTGTTCTATAAAGAATTGAAGTGTAACCTTCCGTTAATTCATTTTCCTCAATAAACTTTATTGCTTTATCTATTGATTTTAATGCTAATTCATTTGAATTGGCATTTGCCGCTTGTTCGAGATAACCAGCACAATTCTTATCGAAATTAATCTTTAATACAATAAACCAAGTAAAACAAATAAAACTCGGAATCCAAAACAAATAAAGAACTACTTTTCCCATATTTTTTTTTAATTATTAAATTACATTGTAAAGATATTAACTTTTTATGATACTTGTAAATTTAATACCCTCTCTAAACTAACTGGTTTATAATCCCAATAATCACAACCAACATCAAATTGATTTTTATGTAAAGGTAAATCTTGGTCTACTCCTTCTGTAATTCCTTCTTTAGAGTGAATATGTCCAAATAATTGAAAACAATTTTTTGAAACTCGATGAGGCCAAGTCATCATAGGATAATGAGATAACCATATTTCCAATTTTTGTGTAAATAATACAACTATATCCTTACAAAAAACATATCGTTCATTATCCATTACCCTATAATACTTTTCAAAATCATCGTGATTACCTGGAATAAAATAAATCTTTTCTCCGTTTAGTTGTTCGAGAACCTTTTTAATTGCTTGAGAATCATTAAACCAAAAGGTATCCCCAAGTACAAATACAATATCCTCATTTGTTATTGTATCATTCCAATTCTTTATCAACTTTTCCCCCATCTCTTTCATGTCTACAAAAGGACGATTACAGAATTTAATTACATTCCTATGACCAAAATGTAAATCACTTGTGAAAAATATCTTCTTATCAGTTATATGTATTTTTTCCATTGGGATATAAATTTTATTTTTTTATTTCTCAAGATTTTAATTTGTTTTTCAATATAAATTTTTACTGCTTTGTTTATAACGTCTTCTTCTGTATCACCAAAAGAAAATAAACCACTATAATCTAAATCATTAAAACTATAACTCATTCCCGTGGAAATACCATCTGTGTTTGTTATAGAAAGAATTGTTATTTGATTTCTACCTTCTCTTCTTAATCTTTTTAACAATTTTACTTTCATAGTGTTTTTATTTTTAATTATTTATTAAAATAGGACACTTACAAAAGCTAATTAGTCCCCTATAAGTAAAATGTAAATCACTTGTGAAAAATATCTTTTTATCTTCTATATGTATTTTTTCCATCTGTTTTAAAATATAATTCTAAAAAACTATCGAATCTGATAATTTTATTTAAATTACATCGTAAAGGTATTAACTTTTTATGATACTTACAAATTTTTGAACACTTTTCTACTATTTAATCTCAGGAATCAACATCCAATATTTAACATTCTCAATAGAAAATTCATTATCAAGACCTAACTCACCTATACTAATATTACCATCATAATCCATTAACAAAACTCTCTCACCTATAACAGGTAATCCCTCCTCAATATCAATCCATCTGATAACATTATTCTCATCAGACCATCTCGCACCATCAATAAAACCATCCTTATATAATATCTCACCATTATAATGAGATTTCTCACTCGCTTCTCTTATCTCTTTATATCTATCCATACTTATCTACTTTTTTAAAAATTTATTTATCAAATCTCTTTATTTGAAATCTTCAAGGTATTGTCTAATATAGTTTTTTTTCTCATGATTTTTTTTGAAAAAAAATTTTGGAAAAAAATTTTCGAAAAGGACAATCTGGAACCCCAATTTTAACCCTAATACAATAGTAATTTATTTTAAAAAAAACATTATTACCTTAACAAAAACACCAAGATAATAAAAACCATTAGCGATTTAACCCTAATACAATAATAATTTATTTTAAAAAATCGCTAATACCTTAACAAAAAAATCACTAATACATTAACCCTAATACAACAGTAATTTATTTTAAAAAATCGCTAATACGTTAACAAGAAATTGCTAACACAATATTTAAACTATCACCATAACAAAAGAACAATAGTACAATAACACTAACCCCTATTTTAACCCAA
>JAEDHQ010000132.1 GCA_016296945.1 Bacilli bacterium
TTACTATTAGTTTTTTCAAGACAGATAACGAGAATTATTTCTCATTGAATAATCAATCTTCTGAAAGCCAAAACGACGAATGCGTATCAAAAATGACTGAATATGTGTAGTTGATGGTTTTCTTGTTGTATGAAAAATAATAAGAGCCTTCTCTTGTAATAACTATGCAATGCGGATTGGATAGATATTTATCGCCAGCTTCATTTTCTAAGAAACCATCTTTTGAATAGACGAACGCGTGACAATCGATTTGACTTTGTGAAGAATAAAACGATGTAGTAGAGAATTCGGTGATTTCGTTTGCCTCTTCTATCTTGTAAGCGTATTTGCTAATGCTCGGAGTACTGTATTTTGAGGTTCCTACTATTGCATATAAGCAACCGAAAGAGTCTTTCAAATACCTAAATAAATCTCTAGAGTAGAAGGCTGAATAATCTGAACTCACAAGGCTGGAATCGATATATGAGGTCGGGTTGTTCATGCCATTAGCTTTGGCATAAAGCAAAGGGATTCCCCACGGTTCAGGAAGATTCTCCACAAGCTGTTCTTTTAAGAACGCTTTATCAAAAAATGATTCTTCAACATAAATGTCTTGGCTAGAACAAGACGAAAGAACAATGGTAGCTAAAATAACAGATGCAATTTTATTCGCTTTCATCCCTATACCTCCTTTAATACTTTGTATTAATTCCTTTTCAAAGACACATAACAAGGATTATTTTAATCTAATATAATATGTTGATTTCCCAATACCTTCTTTTCTTATTTCACCTGAGTCACATAATTCTTTTAAACTTCTTTCGATACTAGTTGATGATAATGAAGGCACAAGTTCTAATATATCTCTCTTTGTGAATTTTCCTAGTTTAGAATTAACTGCCATTCTTACCACTTCAATACTAGTTTTCTTATCTGATACTAATTCTACTCTTTCTTCGAAGTCATTATATGCACTAATAATTGTACTTAATAAGTATTTAATAAAAGGAGTTGCATCATCTTCGTTTTCATGCCATCCAATCTGAGAATCATATAACGCATCATAATATAAATCTTTATTCTTGGCTATTTTAGCTTCAAGTGATATATATTTTCCTACATAATAACCAGAACGATATAAAAGTAATGTCGTTAATAATCTAGACATTCTTCCATTACCATCAATAAATGGATGAATACATAAAAAGTCATGAATAAATAAAGGAATTAAAATAAGTGGATCTACTACTCCTTCACCAAGAGCTCTATTATATTCATCACATAATTCTTGCATAGCAATTGGGGTATCAAATGGTGATAATGGTGTGAATAAAGTATATGATTCACCATTTTCATTGGTACCACTAATATAATTTTGGACATTCTTATATTTTCCACCATATGAAGTGGAAGTATGAGACAATAAAACTTTGTGTAATTGAAGAATAAAATTAGGAGTAATAGGTATTGCATCAAAATTCTCATGTACAATATTTAGTGCATCTCTATATCCTGCAATTTCTTCTTCAGCTCTATTTTTAGGAGCTGTTTTTTCATTAACAAGCTGTTTTAATCTTGTATTAGTTGTTCTAATGCCTTCAATTTCATTAGATGATTCAGTACTTTGTATTTTTGCAATAATAACTAATTTCTCTAACTCTTGAGGCTTTTGTTTTAAAAACAATTGTTGTTTACCTTTTTCTTCATGAATTTGAGTTAAATAATTAATTATCTTAATATCCCAAGTTCTATTTTTTAAATTCGAATAGTTAAATTTCTTCATTTTCTCACCATCCTTACCATTTACGCACCAATTATATCACTTTTGGGGAGAAAAAACAATTTTTTGAAAATATTTGTCGTAAATAAAAATCTCTTTTTACCATATTTATCTCTTTGCAAAATTAACGGCAGTTATGTCCTAACTTTCGCAGAGAATTATAAAAGCTATGAAAGTTATATGAGATATTATGATTGCTTTTTTTACTATTTACAAAGTTAGGAATAAATAACCTCGAAGTGAGTATTTCACTGCTTTCAGAAGAAATATCTTCAATTTTTAGAAAAGACATAAAAGATAATTAAAGTTCATAGGTTCGAACCTAGATTGACGAAGAAAAA
>JAEDHQ010000052.1 GCA_016296945.1 Bacilli bacterium
CTAATACATTAAATTTTACTTTCATAATAATCACCCACTTTATGTAAATTAAATAGCCCATGTACCATGTTCAAATATTTTTAAAATTTTTCCATCAAACGTTTCTGCCGTAATCTCTAAATCAGCACTACCAATCATAAAATCAACATGAATCATCGAATCATTTAAACCAACTTCTTTTAATTCTTCAGGTGATTTCTTTTCAAAATCTTTAATTGTATCTTCAAAACCAGCGCCAATTGCTAAATGGCAACAAGCATTTTCATCAAATAAAGTATTATAGAATAAGATGCCTGTTTCATTTACTGGTGAATTAAATGGAACTAAAGCAACCTCACCAAGATATGATGCTCCTTCATCAATAGAAATTAATTTTTCTAATGTTTCTTTTGCAAATTCATCACCTAATACTTCTACTACTTTTCCTTTCTCAAATCTAAATCCAAAATTATCAACTAGATTTCCCATCACAGATAAAGGTTTAGTACTATAAACAACTCCTTCTGCACTGTATTTATCAGGACTTGTATAACTTTCCTCAGTAGGCATATTAGGATTATATCTTACCCCTTGAATTGTATCTAAATATCCACCACCAAATACCGTTTTACCAGTAAGTGATACTTTAAAATCAGTACCATTTGCACTCTTGTACATTAATGTTTTGATATTTAAATCGTTTAAAATCTTATTTTTTGAAGCAATATTATTAGAATGTTTTTTCCAATTTTCAATTGGATCCCCTTCTAAACGAACAGTTTTATAGATAGCTTTCCATAATAATTCTTTAGCTTTTTTATTACTTTCATTTGGAAAAATCTTTTTAGCCCATTCAACACCAGGCATTGCAACAATTGTCCATTGATGTTTATTATCAATTGCATCACGGTATTTCTTTGTAACTTTGCCAACTTCTTGACGAACTTTCATCATTTTAGCCTGATCAACACCTTTTAGTCCATCAGGATTAGCTGATGAAATGAATATTCTTGCTGGTAAAAGTTCAGTTTCGCGTTCTAATTTTTTAATCTCCCAATCTTCTATTTTTGTTAGTGTTTCTAAATCTTGGTATTTATAATTGATAACAGTAAGTCTATCAACATTCCAATCAATTGAAACTTTAGAAGCACCTGCTTTATAGCATTCTTCTACAACCAATAACACAAAATCACTTTGTTCTATACTAGCATTAATCTTTACTTGTTGACCCTTTTGGATATTTGCCCCAACTTTTGCTACTAACTTTGCATACTTACGTAAATCACTTTTTTTCATTATTAAACCTTTCTATTATAATTAATAATTTATCTATTCTTTATTTATTTAATGTAATTATTTATATCAAAATATTTTGATAAAGTTTCAATAAGTTTTCTTATAATCTTATCTTTATTTTCATTTCTATTTTTTTCAATATAGTATTCAAATGAACGAATAAGTGCATTTAGATCATATTGTATATCGCGAATACTTGCATTTCCCATTTCTAAAAAACCTACTATATTATTATTATATACAATAATATTAGATAAACACAAATCACCATGAGATAACGATTTATTCTTTAAAGTTTTTAATTCGATATTTGGAAAATCTGTTATATCCACTTTTTGAATCATTTGAATGGCGTCTACACAAATATTTATTAATTTCATTGGTCTATTAATAAAGTATTTATCATTAGCTTTTTTTCCTTTAATATATTTTGTTATTAAATATCCTTTATTATTTGTATTACTTTTATACCAAAATAATACTTGTGGGACTGGCAAATGATTATTATATAGCCATTCATAGATTTTTTTTTCATGTTCTAGTCTGTATATATCATTACTGACTTTAAGAATAAAACTATTACCGGAAGTAATTTGAAAAACCTTATCACCATTTCTTCCAATTGATATCGTTTTAATAAATCCTTGTCCAATATAATCTTGAACTACTTTAGGAAAACGATTAATAATAGTTTTACTTTTATTCATATTATATTTAAATCTTCCTTAACAAACGTTTATAAAATTGAACACTCTTTAAATAGTTTTCAACACTAATTTTTTCATTAATTCCATGTATTCCACTGCGATCTTCTTTTGTAAGAACCATTGGACTAAAACGATAAACATTTTCTGAAATCTTTGTAAAGTGACGAGAATCAGTTGCCCCTAACATAATATAAGGACAAACTATTATATCTTTCCCAAAAGTTTCTAAAACAGTCGTTTCAATCTTTTTAAATTGTTCTGATTCAAAACTAGATTCTTGACAAGCTTCAAAGCCATTTATCACTTCAACTTCAATATCTTTGCCAACCACTTTCTTAATATGAGCAATAATTTTCTCAATAGTGTCAAATGGTGAAACTCTAATATTAATTGTTGCGGAAGCTACAGCAGGTAAAACATTATTAGCATGACTTCCTTCTAACATCGTAAAAGCAAAAGTTGTACGCACTAATGCTGCCGCTTCACCACCTAATTTTTGTAATAAAAATTTAAACAACCCTTTAAATAACCACATATTCGCAATAATCAAACGAATCCCAAAGGAAGCATTTCGTCCTAGACGATCAAATAATTCATAAACAGTTGCCGTATATTTTGCTTTCATTTGTTTCTTTTGAAGTTTAATTATCGCTTTTGATAATTTTACAACACTTCCATTATTAGATGGAGATGATGAATGTCCACCCTTTGATTTAACTTTTAATGTAACATTAAGTAAACCTTTTTCAGTAACACCAACAACAGCACAATTATTAGTGACGCCAGGAAAAATCTTATTAATAATTGCTCCGCCTTCATCTAAGACAAAAGCAGGTTTTATTCCTAATTCCTCGAAAATCTTTACACGATTTACAGTAGTTGTCCCATATACTTCCTCATCTGCCCCAAAGCATAGATATAAATCATTTTCAGGAATATATTCAATAGCTAATAATTCATCAAGTGCTTCTAATGAAGCACACATTGTCGATTTAGTATCTAAAGCACCACGCCCTAAGATATATCCATCTTTGATTTCACCACTAAATGGTTCAAAATCCCATTCTCCTTCAGCAGGAACTACATCATAATGAGCCATAAGAACAGAAGGCTTATTACTACTTTTTCCTTTTAATTTAAAACAGATTGAATAATCTTTTGCTTGTGTAAATTCACACTTTTTAAAAACATTTGGATAATTATCCTTTAAGCTATTAATACATTTTTGAAAATGTTTGTAATCAGTACCTACATTTTGATAATAAGATATAGTTTGATGTTTTAAAATATCACCCAATTTTTGTGGACTATTTAATTTATCTACTTCTTCTATAGAATCATTTATATTAATTTTTTTTGGTTTAAAAGTAATTGTTCTAATTAAAACAATTAAAATTAATAAAACTAATAAACACCCAATTGACAATAAAACAATCTCATAAATATCCATATTTGCTCATCTCCATTTTATTCATGATTATAAAATCCCATTTCAATCAGTAATTCATGCAATACATCAGGGCAATCTGTCATAATAACGTCAGCACCCAATTCAATTAAACGACGCATTTCTTCTTTATCATTGATTGTCCAAAATTGTACCGAAATATTACGACGATGAGCTCGATTAATGTATGTTGTTTTATCTAAATGTATTTCGATTCCAAATGCTTCTTCTGATACAGGTATTTGTAGACAAGCAAATGAAGTTTTATCAAAAATATTTACGCCTAGCATTTGTGTAATCACAAAACTAGTAACTCCACCAACTGAACCACCGCGAATTGTATCAGGATATTTTGAAATTAAATATTCTTCTACTTCAGTATTAAAAGTTCCAATGGCCACTTTGTTAATAACATTATATTCAGTCATTTTTTGATAAAGCAAGTCAGCAGCAATAAATCCGCGATCACCACTATCTTTAATTTCGATAATATATAATAAATCAGTATCCTTATATCTTTCTAATAGCTCATCTATCGTGATAACTCTTAAATCATTTTCTTTTAATACTTCACTTCTTTCATTATCACTCACACCATCTAAGATACTACGATACAAATAGTTTCCCTCACGATCTTTAAAATTATAACCAAAATTATAATATTGAATTTCTTCTAATGTATGATCTTTGATATAATAATCTTCTTCGCTTCCTTGGATGATATTAACATCTGTACAAGCATTAATTGTTTTATTATGGTTCAAAACTAAATAATTGTCTTTTGTTAAGCATAGATCCATTTCAAGAATATCTACATCTAATTCATTGACAGAATAATCCATGGCTTTAAATGTATTTTCTGGATTTAAAATCTTGCCACCTCGATGAGCAGCAATTAATGGTCTTGCCCCTTCCTCAATAATAAAGGGATTACTTTCCATTGCCTTTTTAGGAGGAATAATTGCAAAAATTGTAAATGCTAATGAGATAGAAAATACAATAAGCAAAAATATTTTAGTTCTTATCTTCATATATATCACCTTTTATAATTATATTTTATTATTTTTAATATCTTTTTATAATTATACAATATTTAACGCCTTTTTAAAATACCTTTATAAAAAAAGTTGCATTCGCCTAAGATAAATGCAACATTTATTAAATCAAAAATACTACAAATAATTCTACTTTAAGATTTCTTTTAAAATTCTTTTTGCAATAACACTCATTCCTGATTTCTTAGGATGAGCAGAATCAACTAAATAATCAACAATACTTTCATTTTTTAGATTAATCAATTTCAAATCATATTCTTTCGCATATTTCGCAATAATATCATTATAAATTACACGGTTTTCTTCAGTATATAATTTTGATTCTGGTAGATTACAAAGAATGATTTCTGCATCAGGACATAGTACTTTAATCTTATCTAACATTACACGATAACCATTATCAAAAGCACTATCAGATACGTATTTACTAGCACAATCATTTGAACCCATGTAAATAATAATTACATCGGGAACTTGGCCATTAATTACTAGTTCTTTTAAACGAGCATCATGTTGTGATGATGAAGTACCAGTTGTACCAACACAACTACCAGAATAAGAGTTATTTACAAATAATCCTGCACCAAGACTATTTACTACTTGCATCCACCATGTTTGATTTACATCATTGACATCAGCAGTCGGATAAGGATAAAAACATGCATAACCTTCTGGAATATAATCTTGATATGTAGAAATTGAATCGCCAATAATCGCAAACTTTTTACCAACATAATTATTAGTTCCTTCAACATAAGTTGCTTTAATTGTTGTATCAGTTAAAATATTGTAATTTTGTTTATCCCACCCTTTAAAAGCTAATCCTTTATATTCAATTGGAGTTGGATAATATACAGATCCCCCTTTTACAATTGTTTGTGTATCTATTAATTCATCATCTTTTCCAACAAAGGTAACAGTTACTAATTCAATTGAATTTGCTTCTTCAACACTAGAGAATTGAACTCCTTCACTAGAAACTTTAATAACACCATTCACTGTAACACTTGGATCACTTTGTAATGTTCCCGTTATTACAGTAAAACCTGCCTTTTTACCAGTAATTGAAGAATAAACAGATATTGTAGCTACACTTTCATCACTACTAGACCAATTGTATGCACCTTTGCTTTGGTTCGGAGCATCACTTGGTAATACTGGTTGATAAACAAATGTTCCATTTCCACTAGAATGGGGTATTTTATCAATACCAACAAGTTTGCATGTGCTTTCAGGTAAAACAAATTCTGTTTCTACTTCAGTCGCAATATATCTTGCATATAATTTAAGATCTCCATAAGTATCTTCATTTATAGAAACATATCGATATAATGAAATACTACTAGCAAACCAACCAATAAATTCATATCCTTCTTTTTCAGCTTTTGGTAAGACTGTAACTTCTCCAACCTTATAAGAAGACATACCTAAGTCTAATAGAGTATTACCATCATAAAATTCAATATTGCATTCTTTTTTCAAAAAAGAACCAGTTACAATTAAATCAGAGGTAATACAACTAAAATCTTGATCCCATTTAACTTCTGTTTCTAATTCCGGTTCAGTTGCTGCTTTTCCATATTCGACAGTTTGTTCATCTATAACATTTTCATTTTCATCTAAAAATTTTACAGTGAACATCTTTGTTTTATATTCCATAGTATATGTATATACATAAATATTACCATCTTTTTTCTCATCTATTTTCCATTCATAACTATCTACATAAATAGGAGCATTTGGCTTATTAGGTTCTTCATAAAAAGACAATTCAGTTTCATAAACTACTATTTCATTAATAATAAAAATATGTTTCTTTTTATATTCATTGTATGTACCAGTTACAATAATATCCTCTTTGCTATTTATAATTTCATCAATAGTTTTATCCCATTGGTAATAGAAATATTCCCCATTATAACTATTTAAATCAATCGTTACATCTTTAGAAAGCATGACTGTATCCATTACATTTCCATTAGAATCTTGGATAGTTACTTTAATTTCTTTTTCTACTTCTACTTCTTTACAAGCAATAAAAGAAAAACAAAATATAAACAAAAAAATAAATAAAAAAGTTTTTTTCATATTGATAACTCCTCACAAATACTTTCTGGTAATACAATTATAGCATAGATTATTTAAAATTACAAATTATTAAAAAAATGCGTAAATAAAAAACTATCTACGCATTCTTATCATATTAATTTTACCAACTTCTGACCTTATCAACAATAGTCTGTAACAAAGAGTTACCATTATCTTGAGAATCCACCCAATACATTAATCCAGCTAATCCTTTTTCCTTAGCATAATCAGACTTATATCCAATACTTTCTCCATCTTCATAAGAGATAATAATACCATTTGTACTATCAAAGATATAAGGAACTTTCGCACTAATATCCCAATTTCTATATAAAGCAATATGTTCAGCAGTATTTAAATAATTATTGCAAATATATGTATATGTTCGTGCTTCATTATAAGATCCAGTTTTTAAACCAGTACAACCTGAAAATTCTCTACCATAGAATGGTATACCTAAAAGTAGTGCATAATTAGTATTGTAAGGAAAGTTATTATTAGTTAAGTGAGTTAAAATTTACATACATCTATTACAGCAAAAAAGGCGTTTTATTCTAGATAAGATAACGCCTTTTTTCTATTATTTTTACAAGGATATTTTTTTATAGTCCCTATAATAAAATATATATTTATTCCACAAATATTTCTAAATAACTAACTCTTTTTGTTTGATCAACATTTTTTACACCAATAAAGGAATCTTTATACCAAAGAATAAAACTTTTATCATTATATACTATACAACATTTAGGCAATTGCACTGATTTACCTTTTGGATAAACTGCTTTTGAGGCATAAGATATTCCATAATAATCAAGTGCTTCTAATATCGTTGACCAAGATGCTTTTTTTCTTCCCATTAAAATCAGAACTTCATTAAGAAAAACACCAGCAAGCATTGCAATAAAACTATGTCCACAAAAACCAGGCATAATTTCGAGTTCTTCAATTGCATCAATTTTCCTTATTGGATGTTCTTTCGTATAGGGACTTTCATGATTAATTCTTGATAATTTATCTACCAGTTCAATTTCTATCTCATAATCTTCTTCCATATTAAAATTAGATAAAATCTTTTTTGTTATTGGAATCAAATAAAAACCATTTCCTTTAGTAATAAGCTTGCATTCAAACAAATATTTATTAATAGTTACTTTACAAGGAATATTTCCTTTCAATCCTGTTTTCTCCCATAAATTAAATGGCATCTTAACAAATGCACGGTTTCTATTGAAAAAGAAGTTACTATTAAATCTATAAATCATCATAAAACCTCAATATATAAAAAACAATTTGTCTATCAGTTTATATGCTAATAGATATTCTAGTAGATTATAAGCATAAAAAAAGACTTGATAATCAGATAACCAAGTCTTAATTTTAATATGGCAAAGATGAACCATTTTGATACAAAATGCAAACACCCTATCGTTTTTTGAAAACACCTAAAAATTTATGCAAACACCTTTCGTTTTTTGAAAACACCCCGTTTTGCTATAGAATGTATCAAGATAAATAGGAATTTACTAGTCAGCCACATATCTATATATTTTAATTATTTGACATGTAGCATAGCTTTCTTTTGGATACAATTTCATTAATTTCTTTTGTGTTAATATAGCAGTATTATAATGTAAGAATAAAGAGCAAAACAAAAAGGATGCCTACTTCTAAATATCGGAAAGCATCCATATCTGCTTTGTGATATAATCCAATTAACTAAATAATTATTGTCTAGGAAATTTGGTACCCCTCAAACTAGGTATTATTATTTTTTATTTAGTTAATCTTCTCGGTCTTCTTTTAATTTAGCAAATAAATCTCCAAATAAATCACCTAATGTAGTTTTGTGATCTTGTGCTGGAATTGTTACAACCTCTTTGGATTTCTTCTTTTCAAAATATCGTCTTATTCTTGGATCTTTAATTACTGCATCATCTCTCAATAAACAATCAAATGAAACCATTGGTAATGAATCTAATTCATCTTCACTTAAACCAATCATTTCTAAAAATGCATTAAATGAAATAATTTTAATATTTGCACCATTTTCAATTGCTGCTTTTGCATACTTAGTTTTAGAACAACTTTTTAAAGATCCATCTTCATTAAACATTTCGTAAGTAACTAAGAAATCACTCAATGAAGCTTTTCTAATATAAGTTGCACCTTTATTACATAAAATCTGAACTATGTTAAGCATTTGTCTATAATGAGTTTCTTCATAGTTAATAGAAATAGAGAATTTTAAATCTTTTAAGGTTTTAGGTTCATTAGTTGATGGTAAAACATTATCTAAAAATAGAACGAATATTCTTGATTCATTATTATTTTTAATCATTAAGTTGTCGGCAGATCCATTTAATATGTTTTGCATTTTCTCTTCTTGAATCATTTTACTAATTTCTAAAGATTGGACAGTATAGTTTTCATTATAGTCAACTACTGATGGGCATATTCCAATAAGCTCTTCAGCAGTCATTTCTAATCTCTCTAACATAGCCTTGAATTCATACATTGTATTAACAGCGTCCACTTCAGCATCGTGCTCTCCAGCCTCGCCTTCGATTTGTAAATCATTTAAAATATTACCAACAGATATATCTCTATTTGTAGAATTATATTGCTTATAAAATTCTTTAATATCGTAAAATTTAAAATCGATACTTGGAAGACCATACCTTAAACAATCGCAATTTAATGCTTTTGCATCACCATTTAGCGAATGACCAAATATATAATCAGCACTTTTAATCAACTTAACTATATCATCATAATATTCATCAAACTTTGGACTATTTTCATATTCAGACACTCTTCTAGTTAATATTGTTCTGACAACACGCCAGTCCCATTCTTCTCTAAAAATATTAGGATTGATGATGAAATTATCTCTATCCAAAATTTTAAAATTCTCATCAGTTACTACAAATCCAAATTCACATATTTTAATATTGCCACCTTTTGACGTGGCATATTCCAAATCAAAAAATAGATACTTCATAAACTAAATATAACGTCCTCCACTTGGAGTAACAACCCAACGTTTTCTTCCTGCAGGTTCATTTAAATCTGCACGAATAAATTCACTCTTATAAATTTCTTGATTTGAATTATCGTATTGAATTAATTTGATTGCATACTTTCCATAAGCAAGTCCAGTTATAGAATGGAAATACACATCCTCTGGAGTTTTATACTTTGCCATCAATTGATATTCATACTCAGTTTTGTTGTTTACAACTTTTGAACCAAATGTAGTATATAATTCAACTTTACTATAAGAAAAACTTTCACTTACAGGTTGGAATGTAACATTAATAATACTATCTCCTGTAGTTACCTTAACTTTAGCTCTTTCTTCTAATGCTTTTTTATGTTCAGCCATAACTTTTTCATCGTATTTTTTTACATCCGCTTCAACATAAACAATTTGAATTTCGACAGGATCAACAATATCATTACTGAAATGAATTTTAATTTTTTCAATTCTATTATCATAATCCAACTCAATAAGGTATTTATTTTTTTCTAAATCTTTAACTATATATGCTTGTCCTTTTAAAATATATTCAACTTTCTCAGCTACACCAGTTAATAAATAAACATTATATTTTCTTATATTATAATTTTCATTTTGAACTATAGTAACCGTTTTGTAATCCCACTCGAATGACGCTAATGATATGTTCTTATCTGTTTTATCATAATCAAATCTTACTGCAGATTTAATAGCAAATTCTTGATACTTATTCATTGTCATTCCTCCTATCATAATTCACAAACATATTCAATTAATGATTTTAACTCATCAACTGTAAGAACTTCTTTTGATTGTTCTGGATGTACAATTCCATTTCTATATTTTCTTAGTTTATGGAATAATTTAGATCTGTCAGACTCAACATTATATCCCCAGCCATCATCTTCATATCCATATTTTTCAGTAAATTTACTTAACATTTCTTCAAATGTTCCTTCATACTTATAATCACATTTTAAAATAGCTTCTAATTTTACACAAAGTTTAATAACTAGCAATTCTAAATTATTAGATTGAAGCAATGATTCAAAATATTCTTTTGTTAATCCATTTGTTAAAGTTTCTTTATCTATTTTCAATTGTAAATCCTTTAAAATTTTATCTTTTAACTCTTCTGATGTAACTCTTGGTAATGGTTTTCTATTATCCCAATAGCCGTAAGGTTTTTTAATAACAAAGTGTTTTCTATTAACGTCGTAAGCATTACCTTTTAAATAAACTTCTTCAGATACTGATTTAATTGATTTATTAACACCTTCAATTCCTCTTCCTTCAATAGACAAACATAACACTGCATTAGCTAATGAAGAAAAATTATTGTCAACGGCAAGTTCATATAATTCTCTATATTGTTTTTTAGTTAAGTAAGTTTCAAGCATTTCTTGGAATGAAATAGGATAATTTTCAAAAGCATATTTTATTAACTTAAAATCATTACACTTTAATAATTTATCAATATTAACAATACCAAATTCCATACATGAAGTAATAAAGATATCATCTTTGGAAGCTTTACCATCTTTTTTCATACATTCAGCATTAATAGTTCCATCTGCTACAAATTCCGCTTTAAATAATTTGTTAAAATTATTTAAGATTTTAGCATTTTCAATATCACCACTATTCAAAAGCGATTCAATAATTGCTACTGGAACTGCAATAACAGAATAATTACAATATCTTACATTACCATAAACTTGACCATTATCAATCATTCTAGCTTCAGCAACTGCAAAACGATGACGACCTTTTTTACTTTCTTCTTCAGTTTTTCTTGCTTCTTCATAATCATTAACGGATTTATTATTTAAATCAATAATAGTCTTAATTATTTTATCGCTTATAGCTTTTCTTCCTTCTTTTACTGCATAACTTAAAATATTTGTATAAACAATTTGCCAATTAACAACACTGTTAAGCATATTTTTTTCGTT
>JAEDHQ010000133.1 GCA_016296945.1 Bacilli bacterium
GCTTTCCCTTTTTCAATTCAAGTTTCAGAATTTACACAAAATATTTTACGCTCTCCTCATTTATAAGTTTCATAGAATAAAAAATATTTTTCAAATAATTTTTTTATTAGAAATTAACAAAGGAGGAAACAAATATGGTAAGTAAAAATTATATTACCTCAATTAGCGTTAGCAATGACACTCGCAACAAATTAATTGCTTTGTCTAAAATTAGAGGGACAACACAGAAAATGTTACTGAGCAAAATTACTGATAAAGAAGTAGAGCAGTTAAGCTCCGTCGATAAAAACAATTTTATGAGCATCCTTGAAGCTGTCGAAATCAAAGATAGCTTTAAAAACTATAAAGAAAGAGGCAATTAAAAATGAATAATAAGTCAAGTAAGAAACGCGGAAACATTGGTGTTGATCGCGATACTCAGAATAAAATCAAAGCGTTGGCAATTATATCGGGTCACAAGTTTGTTCGTAACTATATTCGGGATCTTATAGACGATCAGGTTAAGCAATTAAGTTCTAGCGATTATAATGATCTTCATTGTTTTGTGCGTAGATTTGAGGAACAAGAAAAACATAAGAATAAATAACAACTTCAGGGATTACGTTAATATGCTGCGTAATCCTTTTTTGGTAATAAAAAGCGATATCGCATCATGAAAGAACAACATTGGGTTTCTGCTTCATAGCTCATTATTGTGCCCGTCTGAACTGTATAGTTCAATCATTAAGTGCGTCAACTTATTATCTAATATCATATTTGCTACTTTTGAATCATCGTATTTAGGCCTATCTTTCATTCCTATATCTAGTTTCATTTTAGATTTAATACTCTCAATTTCACCAGCATCAGGTATGACTTCACTTACATTGCCTTTTAGGTAATTTTGGGTTTCATTTTCTAGCGCCAATCTTTGAGATTCATTTTCAATAAATAATGCATCCTTTTTGAACATCTCAAACGTAAATTGTGCTCTTCCATTATTCAAGCCACCTCTTAAACTAGCAATAAGCATAGTTATTAAGAAAGGAAAATCATCTTTTAAATAGTAAAAATATGCACCACTAATATAATCTTTGCTTTGAATTTCTATGAATCTATCATCAGGCATAACAGCACCAAAGGTTGCATTATCAAAGTAATTATATAAATTATCGTATAAAATAGTACCTCGATATTTTAGTCTAACAACATTCCATCCAACTCGTAGCTTAAATTGTGATAAAGAGTATGCCACAAAAGCGTCTCTATTCTCAAGTGTCTCATCAAAAGCTTCTTCAATTACAAAATCTGGATCTTTGGTATATATATAGTAGGTAGTAACATTATCTAGACGGGGCACATATGTCCAATTATTATAGTCTTTCAATATATATTTGAATCGATCATATATGCTTACATCTATCCTAAATCTCTTTTGCCATAATCTTTTCATTTGTTCATCCGTAGTCGATTGATCAACAGGAGTATTAGAATCACCTATTCTTGAATAGATTAATCCTCTACCCAATGGCTTTCCCTTTTTCTTTTGTTTATTGTTATTATCTACTCTAGCAACATCTTGCGCTAAAAATAAAGGAACATCATCAGTATTATAAATCGTTAAAATATCAATCTCTTTTTCATCGACTTCTAAAGTTTCAACATTCGTCTTAGGATAATAATTTTGAGCAAAAGGAATATTTCTCAAATAATCTTGAAGCTGTTGTTTATTCTTTCTATTAGGATCGTTTTCGTCAATTCCTATCACACTGCCGTCTTGATCACTAATCCCAAATATTATATATGCATCATTATGACTTGGCGTGTTCGTAAAATTAATAATATCTCTTAATAATTCACCATTTGACTCATGCCATTTTTCTTTAAAGTCCCATTGTTCATTCTCTTCCGGTGCTAATTTAATAATATTGGTTAATTCTTCATAGTTCATTCAAATAATACCTCACTATATTTGAGTCAAATAGAATTTGTATAGTACTACCTTTTTTTATAATAGCTACGAAATGGATAATTCTCTTATTACCTAAATTTCAAGAATAAGTTAGCCACTGGACTCAAATAAATAATACTGAC
>JAEDHQ010000053.1 GCA_016296945.1 Bacilli bacterium
ATGCCAGCAGGTGCTAGTTGGTATGTGGTTGTGATTGGTGCTTTGTTTGGAATTGTAATCGGAAAACTTGTTTTTGGTGGATTAGGATCAAATATTTTTAACCCTGCTGCTGTGGGTAGAGTTAGTGTGATGATTTGCTTTGGAAGTGATTTAAGATATTTAGATGCAGTTGCATCAGGAACTCCTTTGCAACAATTATCCGATAATCTTGCAAATATTAACAATTACTCATTGAGCGATTTATTCTTAGGAAATGTCCCTGGATCAATGGGAGAAGTTTCGGCTTTATTAATTATTTTAGGAGCTATTTATTTAATAGTTCGAAAATCTGCCGATTATCGCCCTATCGTTTCAATGATTTGCACATTTGCTTTCTTAATGTTAATAGCTGGCTTAGTGATAGAAGAAGTAAGTTGTTTTAAATTTATGTTATTTCAAGTATTAGCTGGTGGATTAATGTTTGGAGCTGTGTTTATGATTACAGATCCTATCACTTCCCCAATTAGTGGACCAGGTCGTTATACATATGGAATCATTGTTGCAATCTTAGCAGTGTTAATCAGATTACTTGGAGCTTATCCAGAAGGAGTTGCGTTTGCAATTCTTTTAGGAAATATGCTTGTTCCTGTAATTGATTATTATAAATGGCAATCAAATAGAATTACTTTCAAACATATTATTTTATGGGCATCATTAATTATAATGAGTTCCTTAATTATTGTCTTTGCTTTATAGGTGATATTATGAGTAATTATAAAAGCTATTTAAAAACAGGTTTAATTCTTGCAGCAATTACCGCAATTTGTGGTATCATGATTGCTTTATTAAATGGAGTAACTGCACCTATTATTGAAGAAAATAATTATAAAAAAGAACAAGAAACATTAGCATTAATTTTTTATGGCGCTACTTTTGAAAATCTGGAAATTAAAGAAAATGATTCAAAGATTAATAAAGTTTATCTTGCGAAAGTTAATGATGAAATTTTAGGTTATGTTTATTTAGTAAGTGGTAAAAACGCTTATGGAACAATTGAATTAATGATTGGAATAAGTGATGGTAGTGTTTGTGCGGTGGAGATTATTACTAATACCCAAAGCTTTAGTAAAGTTGTTAATCAATATGTAAATGACTTAGATAATTTAGATATTAATAATCAAAATATTGAAGATCTTGATGTTAAATGTGGAGCTACGTATGGGGCTAAACTTGTAAAAGAGCTAATTAAAGTTGCATTAGATCACTATCAAGGAGGATATCTACATGAATAATAATCCTCAAAAAACAAATAAGAAAGAAATATTCTTTAAGGGATTACTTAAAGAAAATCCTCTGTTTATTACTTTGCTAGGGACTTGTCCAGCATTAGCAACAACAACATCAGTTGAGTCTGCTTTAGGAATGGGAATCCTATTTATGTTTGTATTAATTGGCTCAAATATTGTGATTTCGCTTTTACGAAAGATTATTCCAAGTCAAGTCAAGATTCCATGTTATATCGTAATCATTGCAACATTTGTGACAATTGTAAAAATGTTAAGTGAAGCATTTTTACCAGAACTTTATCAAACATTAGGAGTATTTATCTCTTTAATCGTTGTTAATTGTATTGTCTTAGGAAGAGCGGAAGCTTTTGCTTCTAAAAATAATGTTATTAATTCATTCTTTGATGGACTAGGTAATGGAATTGGTTATACGATGGCAATTGTTATTATTGCTTTCTTTCGTGAATTATTAGGAACTGGTGCGATTACTTTTGGAGTTGTTTTAGAATTTTTACCATATATCGAAATAAATCTTTTCAAAGATTATGCAATATCTTTATTTACTATGCCAGCGGGGGCTTTTATTGTCCTAGGTATTGTTTTAGCATTTATTGCTTGTTATAAAAATCGACAAGAAGAAGTTAAAGTTTTTACAGAAAAGAAAGCAAAGCTTGATGCAATGCGTCAAGCAGTTAAGGAGGGATAAGGGATGAATTCTTTATTAGTTTTTATCTTAGCAATTATCAATGGAATGTTAATTGATAATGTTATCCTTAGTCGCTTTTATGGAATATGTCCATTTTTAGGTGTTTCTAAAAAAACAAATTCCGCTTTAGGAATGGGAGTTGCGGTAATTTTTGTTATCGTATTAGCTACAATTATTACATGGCCAATCTATAATTTTATTTTAGTTAAAGCGAATATTCAATATTTAGATACAATTGTATATATTCTAGTTATTGCTTCCCTTGTACAATTTGTGGAAATGTTTATTAAAAAGTATAGTCCAAGTCTTTATAAGTCTTTAGGAGTATATTTACCACTTATTACTACAAATTGTGCAGTATTAGGTGTTGCTCAAGGCAATACTGATCAAGGGTTGTCATTTATTGATTCTTTAGCTAATGCATTAGGAACATCATTTGGCTTTTTAGTTGTAATTTTTATTTTCTCATGTATTAGATATCGTTTAGAAACGGCTAATACACCAAAATGTTTGAAAGGATTTCCAATTGCTCTAATTACTGCGGCGTTAATGAGTTTAGCATTTTTAGGATTAAGCGGAATAATTGAAATCTAATGATTCTTACAATTAACCAAACAGGATATTTAATTATTGCAATAGCTGTTGTCATTCTTTTAGTCGGATTGTTTTTTATTTCATATGTTTTAAATAAAAAAACACCGATTCCAAAAGAATGTGTTGAAATGTTAGAGAATACAGATGCTTGTGTAGGATGTAAAAACATTGCTTGTTCACATTTTAAAGCAAAAGAAGAAACAGGAGGCAATAAGTAATGGAAGTGTTATATGCTTTTCTTTTACTCGGAGGCTTAGGATTATTTTTTGGAATCATCTTAAGTATCTGTGGAAAAATATTTTATGTTAAAGTAGATACAAGAGTAGAAAATGTAAAAAATATGTTACCAAATTATAATTGCGGATCTTGTGGTTACCCAGGATGTGCTGGGCTTGCGGAAGCATTAGTTAAAGGTGAAGTTAATGATCCTTCAAGATGTAAACCTTGTAAAAAAGAAGAAGCAGAGAAGATTAGAAATTATTTAAAAGAAAATAAATAAATTAATAAACTGGAGAAACAAAGCATGAATATGAATCTTTTTAAAAGACTAAGAAATATATTTGTTTTATCAATAATTTTGATATCAATTAGTCTATTTTGTAGTATTAATACGGGATGTATTAATACTATGAAAGAAAAGAAAGGTTCTATTTATGCTTTTTCTACTTATATTGATATAATTTTATATTATGATAACCAAGATATTGATAATATTTATAAAGAAGTTACAAATATTTTAAATGACTACAATAAACTTACAAATCGCTTTGAAAACTATCAAAATATTACAAATATTTATACAATAAACAATTCAGAAGAATTTGTTTCAGTTGATAAAAAACTATTTGATGTAATCTTATTATCATTAGATTTAAAAATGGAAACAGAGGGATATTTTGAACCTTTAATTGGAAATTTAAGTGTTCTGTATAAGAATTTAATCCAAACAGAACCATTTGATGAAAATATGATTCCAACAGATGATATGATTAATTCTGAACTAGAAAAGATTAAAAATACTAATGTTGTAATCAATGATTCATCAATAAAGTTAGAAGGAGAAGCAACATTAGATTTAGGTGCTGTGGCAAAGGGATATGCTTTACTAAAGGTAAAAGAGTATTTAGAAGAAGTAAATATTACACATTATATTATTGATGCCGGAATGTCATCGATTATTGTTGGAGAAAAACCAATTGATAAGTATTATAAGATTGGATTAAATAATACTAATAAATATTTTAAATTAAGAAATAAAGCGATTGGAACTTCATCAATCACATCACAATTAATTGAATATAATGGTAATACTTACCACCATATTATTAATCCAAAAACTGGTAAGCCAGATAATCAATTTGATACAGTTTATATAATTGGAGATAATCCTTTTATTATTGATGCCCTTTCAACTGCCTTTATTTCAATGACAGAAGAAGAAATTGAAACGATAGTAGAAAAATTAAAAGAAAAAGGAATTGAAATAGAATATTATCTATACAAAGATAATACATTGATTAATTCTAATAAACAGTAATAAAAAAATCATTCAGCAAAGCGCTAAATGATTTATTTTTTTTGTAAAGTAATAAACAATGATTCTTCCTTGATTTCTTGATAAGTAATCTTTTCATCAATATTAAAAATATATTTTTGATGATCACTTTTTAAGACTTTTACATTGTTATTGGCTTCTTTAAGATTTGGAATTGTTGGCCAATTATCTAACCATTGATCTGTATTTGTAATAATCGCATAATCTGGGTTCAGTAATTTGCAAAGTTCTAAAGTGTTTGTACCTCCACCTCCGTGGTGACAAGATTTATAGATGTCAATATGATTAATATGATATTTTTGATAATGTTTCTTAGTCATTGCGATAGCACGTTCTTGAAGTTCTAAGGCATTAGTTTTTGAACAAGTTACATCAGAACCTAAGAAGATATGCTTATCATTTACTTTGATAAACACACCTATACTACTATAGTTTTCATTAAATGCTTTTTGTTGATAATATGGGCTGTCTTTCTCACAATATAATTTATAAACGGTATTTTGAATATCATATAATTCTAATGTATGACAATCAAATGTTATATTTAAAGTGTCTAACCCTAGTTCATCTACAAATATTACTTCAGTATTGAATTCTTTTGCAGTATCAAGAATTTGATAGAAAGTCATTAGTTCATGTTGTGTGTACTCTTCATTAGAAGTATAACCTTTTGCGGTTGTACCATCAAGGCCATAATATCTTTTTATATACAATTTATTAACTTTTTTATCTTTTAAAAGATTAATAACATTTCCATAATGATCACTATGAAAATGGGTTAATAGAATAAATTCGATTGTATTAATATTATATTCTTGTAAATGATTCTTAATCATCGGATAATAAAATAGGCTACCGGTATCGATAAAAGCATATTTATTATTGCTTTCTAAGATTATTGCATCACTCCATACAGTATTTAAAAAATGAATCTTTAAGTTCTCCATTTTAATCACCTCAATAATATTGTATCATAAATAGTGATTAAATTGAATAATAATATTTGTTATTGACAATAGATTTTATATAGTGGTATAATATCATAAAGAATTAAAAATATTAAACAAAATTTAATATAAACCGTTGAAGTAGGAGTAAAAATAATTATGCTTTCGAAGAGAGTTTGCGATGGTGTGATGCAAATAAAACACAGATTATTAAATGGGCTACTGAGGGTGTAGGGAACGATTTTTATCTAGTATTCTACAACGTAAAAGACATACGTTAGTTGTCAGGAATATTAAAAATAGATTCTATTTGCGTATTCTAATGAGAGTGAAAGTATAAAAATATAAAAATAAAAAAATTATTTATACTTTTGAAACAAGGTGGCACCGCGATTTATCGTCCTTGCATAGTTTTTATGCAGGGACTTTTTGTTTATATTTTTATTTAATTAATATGGAGGTGTGTTATGAAATTTAATGGAGTTGATTTTGATCGTTATTTTAAGGATTATCCAAATGAAGAAGGTTATTTTGGCAAGTATGGTGGCGTATACATTACTGAGGAATTAAAAAAAGCTATGCAAGAAATCACAGAAGCATATTATACAATTTGTAAGTCGAGAAAGTTCATTAATGAGCTGCGTCGTATCAGAAAAGAGTTTCAAGGACGTCCTACGCCAATTTCTCATTTAGAACGTTTATCAAATAAATTTGGTAATGTTCAATTGTATGTGAAAAGAGAGGATTTGAATCATACAGGAGCTCATAAATTAAATCACTGTATGGGAGAAGCGTTACTTGCAAAATATATGGGAAAGAAAAAAGTGATTGCGGAAACGGGAGCAGGGCAACATGGTGTCGCTTTAGCTACTGCTGCTGCATATTTTGGTCTTGAATGTGATATTTATATGGGGGCAGTTGATATTTTAAAACAAGCACCTAATGTTGCAAGAATGAAAATCCTAGGTGCTAATGTTATTGAAGTAAACGATGGAGCTAAAACATTAAAAGAAGCAGTTGATGCTGCATTTATGGCTTATTCTAAAGAATATAAAGATGCTATTTATTGTATTGGCTCTGTAGTAGGTCCTCATCCTTTTCCAATGATGGTTCGTGATTTTCAAAGTGTTGTAGGCATTGAAGCGCGTAGTCAATTTTTAGAAATGACTGGTGAACTACCAGATGCAGTTGTTGCTTGTGTTGGTGGCGGATCAAATGCGGCAGGAATGTTTGCTGGGTTCTTAAATGACCCGGTTGATATTTATGGTGTTGAACCATTGGGAAGAGGTGCTAAATTAGGTGATCATGCTGCTAGCTTAACATATGGAGAAGAAGGAGTAATGCATGGCTTTAATAGTATTATGCTTAAAGACGAATCTGGTAATCCAGCTCCTGTTTATTCGATTGCTAGTGGATTAGATTATCCATCATCAGGACCAGAGCATGCGTTTTTAAAAGACTTAGGTCGAGTAAAATATGATGTTGTTGATGATGAAGAAACAATTGATGCTTTCTTTTTGCTTTCTAAATTAGAAGGAATAATTCCGGCTATTGAAAGTGCTCATGCTGTTGCTTATGCAATAAAGCTAGCAAAGAAGATGAAGAAAGGCTCTATTTTAATAAATTTATCTGGTCGTGGTGACAAAGATATGGATTACATTATTAAAAAATATGGAATAAGAGATGTAAAATAATAAATATATAAAAAAAGGGTAGAACAATGAATAAAAAGGTTGTAGCAATAATATTAGGAAATAGAATGAATGATGATGGCACGATTTCTGAAATTCAAAAGAATCGTTTAGAAATGGCCTTTGAAATAGAACAATTATTTAATCCTGACTTCTTTATTCTTTCTGGTGGTGTAGCCAATAAAAAGGCAATTATTTCCGAAGCAGAAGGAATGTATGATTATTTAATTAAAAAAGGAATGAACAAAGATAAATTGATTATGGAAAAAGAATCATTAACAACAGTTGAAAATGTAAAATATTCTGTACCAATTGCCAAAAATCTAGGAGCAGAAATAATTATTGTTTGCACTTCTCCATATCACTTTGCTGATAGCAAATATCAAGCAATGGAATCATTTGTAAAAGAGATTAGAGGAACTAATATTACATTAATGACATATTGCAAATAAAAATATTACAAAAAAACTAAAAAATAACATAATAATATAATTTTTGATATTTTCCTCCTTTTCATGATAATATCAACAAGAAAAGCCCTCATTTTTCATAAATTAACTGAGGGTTTTTTTGTTGCTTTTTGCGTACTTATTTAATTTATGGGGTAAAAAAGCTATAATTAAAAAGCAAATATTGATTTAGTGAAAGGATGAGTCAGATGCTTAAAGCCCAGTTTTTTATTCGTGAGAATAATTTAGTAATTCGCTTTCAAGGAGAATTAGATCAACACTACATTGAAAAAATGCGTGTTAAAGTAACAGAATTGATTAGTAATTATAAAATTAAATTCTTAATAATTAATTGCAGTGAATTAGATTTCATTGATAGCTCAGGTGTTGGTTTTATATTAGGAAGGTACAATCAGATTAAAAGTGCGAATGGTGAGATTGTTTTATGTGAAATGAGTGAATTTATTGAGCGAATTATTCGTATTTCGGGATTAGTACGAATTTGCAAGATTAAGAGAACTGAACAAGAAGCAATGATTTATGTGGAGGGTCAAAATGGAAAAATTTATCAAAATGCAATTTAATGCAGATTTAAAAAATGTACTATTTTCACGAGCAATTGTTGCTAGTTTTTTTATTGATGAAAAAGTATCTTTAAATGTTATCAATGAAGTTAAAACAATTGTTAGTGAAGCAGTAACAAATGCAATTGTTCATGGATATAATTCTGATAATACTAAAGAAGTAACATTAAATATGTTTTTGTATGATAATACATTAATTATTGAAGTAATTGATAAGGGTGTAGGAATAGAAGATTTAAACAAAGCTAAAGAGCCTTTATTTTCGACACGCTTAAGTGAAGAACGTGCTGGTTTAGGATTTACAATTATGGAGATATTCTCCGATGAAATGGAGATTGATACAAAAGTAAATGAAGGAACAAAACTTAGAATCAAAAAGTTCATATGAAAAGTTGTTTTACGATCATCTTTATTTAGTAGAAATATTAATCAAGAAATTCAAATATAGTTATTTAGATCGTGATGACTTACGACAAGCTGGATTAATGGGTTTGTTTCAAGCTGCTTTGCATTTTGATAAAAATAAAAATGTTTTATTTAGCACCTATGCGACATACTATGTAATCGGAGAAATTAAAAAAGAAATACGCAATAATCGTTTGCTTAAATTAAATGAAAAGATCAATAAAATAAAAGTTTTATTAAACTCTAATAATACGATAGAAGAAATTTCAAATCAAACGGGTTACTCAAAAGAATTAATTAATGAAGCACTTATATCTAGTGATCGAATTGTATATTTAGAAGATCAGAATAATTGCAACAATCCTATTGTTTCAAATAATAATGATTTCTATGAACAGTTAAAACAAAGGATTGAAGAAATAAGTCAAAGCAATGATAAGAAAATAGAAAGAATTGCCTTTATATTGTATTTGCGTTATTTCGAAAAATTAACACAAAAGGAAATCGGCAAAAGGTTAAACTTAAGTCAATCGCAAGTATCAAGATTACTAATTGTCGGGAAAAAGATGATTTAAAAGATTTTTATAGTCTATTTATTAATTATTGTAAATATAATTTTATGTAGATAACTTTTTAAAATTTATTCTTTGATAAAATAATTAATATGGAGAGTATAAATATAAATGAATGTAAAAATGAAAATGAGAATGAAAAGAGAAAATAATAATGAATTAGCTCATTATCAATTATCTATTGATGATGTTATAAGAGACTATAATAGTTCACTAAAAGGATTGACTACTGATTCAGTTTTCATAAACCAAAAGTATGGAAAAAACATTATTAGTGAAAAGAAAAAGAAGAGTTTTCTTCTTATTTTTTTAGAACAATTCAACAATTTATTAGTTATTGTTCTCTTAATTGCTTCAGTGTTATCATTTTTTACAGGTAGTTTAGAAAATACTATTGTTATTCTAGTAGTTTTATTTTTAAATGCAATGTTAGGTACAATCCAATATTTTAAAGCAGAGAGAAGTTTAGCAACATTAAAAAAACTATCAAGTTTTAATGTTTTTGTTTTAAGAAATAATGAAATCCAATCAATTCCTAGTGAAGAGTTAGTATGTGGGGATGTTGTAATAATCAAAAGTGGAGATGTTTTAGCAAGTGATGGGAGATTACTTGAAGCAAATAACTTAGAAATTGATGAAAGTATTTTAACTGGTGAGAGTATCACAACTTCTAAAGACATTAAGCCAATAAATAATAAGGTAATTATTGCAGAACAAAGGAATATGGTCTTTAGAGGAACAAGAGTTATAAATGGAAAAGGGAAATATCTTTGTACTAAAGTAGGAATGGATACTGAAATCGGAAAAATTGCCAATCTGTTATCTAATGTTAAGAAGAAGAAAAGCCCCTTAGAAAAGAATATTGATAAATTTAGCCGTCAATTAGCTTTTTTGATTCTTTCGATTTGTGTAGTTGTTTTTGGAATTAGTGTCTATCGAAAAATTACCATCATGGATTCGTTAATCTTTTCGATTTCATTAGCAGTTGCAGCAATTCCTGAGGCCTTGCAAACTATTGTTACTATTGTTTTAGCAATTTCTACTGAAAAAATGGCAAAAGAAAAAGCTATTGTAAAGGACATTAAAGCTATTGAAACTTTAGGCAATATAGATGTTATTTGTACAGATAAAACAGGAACGATAACACAAAACAAAATGGTTGTAAAAGAACTGCATCATTTTAAAAACAAAGATTTAGCAATAAAGTGTCTAGCGTTATGCAACGATGGGATAATAAGTGAAAAACAAGATGAAAATGATACCATTAATACTGATCAAGCAATATTAAGGTATTTAAATAGTCAAGAAATCGATTATAAATTATTGAAGCAAGAATATCGTAAATTATCAGAGATTAATTTTTCATCAAAATTAAAATATAGTGTTAAGTTGGTAAAAGATAATAATAAAAACATTGCATATATTAAAGGCGGAAGCGATGTTATTATTAATAAGTGTAGTAATTTTAATGGATTAAATGTTAATTATATTAATCGAATCGTCGAGAATGAAAGTAATAAAGGCTATCGAGTATTAGCTTTAGCTTATAAAGAAATCAATTCTTTGAAAGTTAATGTTACTGATATTGATGATTTAACATTTATTGGTTTAATTACCTTACTTGATCCACCTAAAGAAGGAGTAAGAGAAGCAATTGAAGAATGCATTGATTATAATGTAAAACCAATAATGATTACAGGAGATAATTTATATACTGCAAAAACAATTGGTCGAGAAGTAGGAATATTTCAACATAATGATTTATGTTTAACTGGTGAGCAATTAGAAAAGTTGAGTGATAAAGAATTAAGAGAAAAGGTTGATAAAATATCAATTTATGCTCGAGTTACACCGAGTGATAAAATTCGAATTGTTACTGCTCTGCAAGATCAAGGTCACACTGTAGCGTTCTTAGGGGATGGCGTAAACGATGCCCCAGCATTAAAAAAGTCTGATGTTGGTGTTGCAATGGGAATTAGTGGCACTGATGTATCTAAAGAAGCTTCAAGTGTTATCTTAATGGATGATAATTATCAAACAATTGTTAGTGCAATAAAAAAGGGAAGAAAGATTTATCAAAATATCCAAAATGCGATTCTTTATTTAATAGCTGGGAATATTGCTGGAATCTTTTTAGTTTTATATACAACAATTTTAAATCTTCCAATGCCTTTTGCGGCTGTTCATTTATTATTTATTAATTTAATTAATGATAGTTTGCCAGCTATTGCAATTGGAATTGAGGAAAAGATTGGTTCTGTTAAAGATATTAAACATCCACGTAATGTTAATGAAGGCATTCTCTCTAGTAGAATTGTGAAAAGAATTACGATAGAAGGATTAATTATCGCCTTATGTTGTATTGCTTCATATCATGTTGGGTATTTGAATAGTATGTACGTTGCTAGAACAATGGTTTTTGTAACAATCTCAATTGCAAGACTATTTTATAGTTTTAATTGTATTGGAAGGTTTTCAATATTTAAAAGAAAAAGATACAAAAAAGGATTTAATAAAACCTTATGCGTTTCAATTATTGTGGGAGTATGTTTAGTAAGCATTTTAATATTTGTTCCTAACCTGCATCAGATGTTTGATATTTCAAATTTATCAAAAATTGAAATATTAGTATCCTTAGGTTTAGCTTTTGTTCCTCTATTTTTAA
>JAEDHQ010000054.1 GCA_016296945.1 Bacilli bacterium
GTAATTAATTATGGGATAAACTATACAATTTATGGTATTTTGTGTGGAAGAATATATAAATCAAAGAAAAATAGACAGGTAATGATATTAAAACATTATTTTATTATTAGTATTTGATTATATTATAGATTTTCATGAGGTTTTACATCCTATAGGAGAAAAAATGAAGAAATAAATCTTCATTTTTTATTTGTCTTTTATTTTGTTATGTTGTATAATATATTTGTAAAATATGGTAATATACCAAAAAAGAAAGGAAATTTTTATTATGGGATACAAAATTTATCCAGTTGATTTATTAGAGAAATTCTGTTTGGAAGCGTTTACTAAAATAGGCTTCAGTCAAGAAGAAAGTCAAACAATTACTGATGTTTTATTATTATCAGACAAGTATGGTATTGAATCACATGGAATGCAACGTTTGGTTCGCTATCATAAAGGTATTGAAAAAGGCTTAATTAAAATCGATGCAAAACCAGAAGTTGTTTTTGAAACTCCAATTTCTGCTGTAATTGACGCACATGCCGCAATGGGACAATTAGTTGGTAAACAAGCTATGGAATTAGCAATAGAAAAAGCTAAAAAATCAGGTGTCGGTATGGTTAGCGTTCGTAACTCTAACCATTATGGTATTGCTGGATATTATGCAAAAATGGCTTGTGATCAAGGCTTAATTGGTTTTTCTGCTACTAACTCTGAAGCAATCATGGTTCCTACTTATGGACGTTTAGCAATGATTGGTTCAAACCCTATTGCAATGGCTGCACCTGCTAAACCTTATCCTTTTTTCTTTGATGCATCTACAACTGTTGTAACACGTGGTAAGCTTGAAATTTATAATAAAATGGGTAAACCATTACCTGAAGGATGGGCTTTAAATAAAGATGGTAAAGATTCTACAGATGCTCCAGATGTATTAAAGAACATTGTAGCAAAAAACGGTGGTGGAATTATGCCTTTAGGTGGAAGTAGCGAAATTAGTGGTAGTCATAAAGGTTATGGCTATGGTATGATTTGTGAATTCTTCTGTTCAATCTTATCTCAAGGTTTAACATCTAACTATGTTAACCAAGGTGGACAAAGTGGTACTTGTCATAGTTTTGTCGCAATAAATCCTAATTGCTTCGGAAATCCAGATGACATTGAAAAACATTTCTCTAAATTCTTACAAGAATTAAGAGATAGTCCAAAAGCAGAAGGACAACCAAGAATTTATACTCATGGTGAAAAAGAAGTTGCCGCTGTCGCTGATAGATTAGCTCATGGTGTTCCTGTAAATGAAAATACAGTTAAAGAAATGATCGAATTTGCAAAATTCGTTGGTATTGATTATAAAGAATATTTTGGTGATTTTGTTGCTGAAAATAGCAATATGTTTAGTGGAAACTACTAAAAAATTATATAAGAGGTGTTTATAAAATGGCTGAAGAAAACAAAATGACTCCAATTGCAGCTGAAAGTTTACAATTTCATGCTGATGTTCGTGGTAAAATCGAAGTTATCTCTAAAGTAGAAATTAAAGATAAACACGATTTATCTATTGCTTATACTCCTGGTGTTGCGCAACCTTGCTTAGAAATTCAAAAAGATATTAATAAATCTTATGAATTAACTCGTCGTTGGAATATGTGTGCAGTTATTACCGATGGTACTGCTGTATTAGGTTTAGGTGATATTGGTCCTGAAGCGGGTATGCCAGTTATGGAAGGTAAATGTGCTTTATTTAAAGCGTTTGCTGATGTTGATGCATTCCCAATTTGTATTAAAAGTAAAGATGTTGATGAAATCGTTAGAACAATTTATTTAATTTCAGGTAGTTTTGGTGGTATTAACTTAGAAGATATTGCTGCTCCAAGATGCTTTGAAATTGAAAGAAAATTAAAAGAAATTTGTGATATTCCTGTATTCCATGATGATCAACATGGTACTGCAATTGTTGTTGGTGCTGCTTTAATTAATGCTGCTAAATGTGCTAAAAAAGAATTAAAGGACTTAACAGTTGTTATTAATGGTGCTGGTGCTGCTGGTTGCTCAATTGGTAAATTCTTATTATCTTTAGGAATTGGTGATTTAATTATGGTTGATATCAATGGTATAATAAATCGTGATGAACAATATTCTAATAAAGCTCATAACGAAATGGCACAAATTTCTAATAAACATAATAAGAAAGGTAAATTAGCCGATGCTATGAAAGGTAGCGATGTATTTATTGGTGTTAGTCGTCCTAAACTTGTTACTCCTGAAATGGTTAGTACAATGAATGAAAAAGCAATCGTCTTCCCAATGGCAAATCCTACTCCAGAAATCTTCCCTGATGAAGCTAAAGCAGGTGGAGCTTATATTGTAGGTACTGGTAGAAGTGATTATCCTAACCAAATTAACAATGTATTAGCATTCCCTGGAATCTTCAGAGGTGCCTTTGATGTTAGAGCTTCTGATATTAATGATGAAATGCAAATTGCTGCATCCTATGCGATTGCTAGTTTAGTAAGTGATGAAGAATTATCTCCAGAAAATATTATGCCTAAAGCGTTTGATCCACGCGTTGGTAAAACAGTTGCAAAAGCTGTTGCTGAAGCTGCAAGAAAATCTGGTGTAGCTAGAATCTAAGAATAAATCTTTAGATTTTTATAATCTTTAGATTTTATTATCAGCGCATAGTACTTTAAAAGTGTCTATGCGCTTTAAAAAGATTTAGATAAATATATAATTATAATAATAAGGATTAAAGAATAATGAAAGAATTTAAATTACCTTATCATAAAGGTCATATCAATTTTTCAATCGAAGAAGAAAGAATTAATGGTGTTTTAGTCTCACATTCTGAAGAATATGTGCCAACATTGGGACAAAGTGAACTAGTACAATATGCATTAGATAATCCAATTGATTCACCTAAACTATCTGAACTTGCTATTGGTAAGAAACACGTTGTTGTTATTTCAAGTGATCATACACGACCTGTCCCATCAAAGATTACAATGCCATTAATTTTATCAGAAATAAGAAAAACAAATAAAGAATGTAGAATCACAATCTTAATTGCGACAGGAATGCATCGTCCAACAACACATGAAGAACTAGTCGATAAATATGGTGAAAAGATTGTAGCAGAAGAAGAAATTGTAATTCACGATGCTTATAAAGATGAAGACATGGTATTTAAAGGTATTTTACCAAGTGGCGGCGAATTATGGCTTAATAAATTAATTGATGAATGTGATTTATTAATATCTGAGGGTTTTATTGAACCACATTTCTTTGCTGGATTTAGTGGTGGTAGAAAATCAGTTCTTCCAGGAATAGCTTCGAAAAAGACAGTTTTATGGAATCACAATTCTAAATTTATAGCTGATAAATTCTCCAGAGCTGGCTCTATTGATCAAAATCCTATTCATAAAGATATGCTATTTGCAGCTAAACAAGCAAAACTTGCTTTTATTTTAAATGTTGTTATTAATGGCGAAAAGAAAATAATTAATGCTTTTGCTGGTAATCTTGATACTGCTCACCAAAGAGGACGTGAGTTTTTATCAACACTTGCCCAAGTAAAACCGATAATTTCTGATATTGCTATTACTACAAATGGTGGTTATCCACTTGATCAAAATATGTATCAAACTGTAAAAGGTTTAACGGCAGGTGAAGCTTGTGTGCCAGCTGGCGGAGTTATTATTATTGCCTCTTCATGTTGTGATGGCGATGGTGGAGAATTCTTTTATAGTATCTTAAAGAATGCGAAAACACCAAAAGAAGCTTGGGATAATATTATGAAAGTTGATCCATCAGAAACAGTTTTTGACCAATGGGAAGCACAAGTATTAGCACGTATTTTAATGAAAGCTAATGTAATTGTAGTCTCAAAGCATTATTCTCCACAATTATTTATTGATATGCATATGCAACATGCATATACAATTGAAGAAGCTTTAGAAAAAGCTGAAAAAATTGTAGGTAAGAATAAAAAAGTTACAATTATTCCTGACGGAATTGCTGTAATCGTAAAATAAGTTTTAAAAAGGAATAAATTGTCAAGAGGAAAACTCTTGACTTTTTTTTATAAAACGTTATAATCTAATTATAAATAATATTGTTTTATTTATAATTTATTGTTTTTATGTTTAAGGAGGTTGTATTATGGCTAATGATTCATTAAGTAAATTTGATAAATTTATTAAAATTTATAAAATTATCTTATCGATTCTTTATTTAGGTTTTACTTTATTTGTAAGTATTACATTAATATATCAATATTTTGCTGATATGAAAGCTATAAATAATCCTGATGCTTCATTACAAGGTTTAGGAATGGCTTTATTTGTAGTAATATTTGGAATAATTGGAAGTGGAATTGGATATGGAGTTCTTGAATTAATTTCTATTGGTGGTTTAATTACTGTATCATGTAGTAAAACTGTAAGTAATAAAAAGAAAGAAAAAGCATTTTTTATTTTATCGCTATTAGTTAATATTATTACTTATATATTGCTTATTGTATTTGCATTTATCTTAAATAATTCTTTACAAGCTATTATAAATAAATAGGTTAGAATTTATTGATAAATATTACTATGAAAATGTTTAAAGTTGTATAGAAGATAATAGTTTTTATATCAGCAATCATTGTTATATAAAATAATTTAGCTTTAAGATGTAAATTAGATATATTAAATTTAACCAGATTTCAGTCTGGTTTTTAATTATAAATAATTAAAAGAAGCAAAAACCATATGCTGGAAATAATAATCATTTTGATGTATAATATTACTATAAGATAAATTGATTAATTTATAAAATAAAAGAAGAGGAAATATGGAAGAAAATATTTTAAAAGGTTATCCTGAATTTATCAAGCAATTTGAAATGGTTGGATCTAATGTCTTATTTTTAAGAAAAGATGGTTATTTAGAAAATATCACAACTGGATATGCTGATTTAGAAAAGAAAATTAAAACAACAAAAGATTCAATTTATCGAATTGCTTCGATTTCTAAAGTAATAGTTGCAATTGGACTTTTGAAACTATATGAAAAAGGCTTAGTTGATCTTGATGAAGATATTTCGATTTATTTAGGATTTAAGGTTAGAAATCCAAAATTCCCTGATTGTTTGATCACTTTAAGACAAGTTTTATCACAAACATCAAGCATTATTGATGATGGTGCTTTTGTTGATGGCGTATATAAAGGCTATGATGGATCAAATTGTACAGATGATTATATAAAATTAGAAGAAATATTAACTATAGGTAGTAAACATTATTATAAAGGTTATAGTGAATATAAACCAGGAACTAATTTTATTTATTCTAATTTAGGTTGTGGAATTATTGCATGTGTGTGTGAAAAGATTACAGGTAAATACTTCCCAGAATATATTAAAGAAGTATTATTAGAACCATTAGAAATTTATAGTGGTTTTCGTTTAGAAGATTTAAAATATCCGAAAAATTTAGTTGGTCACTACCTTTATAATAGTGATGGAACTTTTAAATTATATCGTAACTATGATTTATTTAAGAAAGTTCAATGTTTAAAATATCCATTAGGAGAAAATTATCGAGGTGTTGCAGGTGGTTTATATATTACTGCATATGATTTATCAAAGATAATGCAAATGCTAATGAATAAAGGAATCTATAAAGATAAAAGAATTCTTGAAGAAAAAACAGTTAATGAGATGGAAACAATCCAATGGCAAGGTACGGCAACCGATCCAACTTATAAACAAAAAGGATTGCAATTAATTATTATGGATCAATTTACTAAAGAACCATTATTTGGACATTTTGGTAATGCTTATGGATTAAGGAGCTTTATGCTTTATAATCAAAATGGTGGAATCATCTTTTTATGTAATGGAGCTAATTTCATTACTGATGAAGAACATATGACAATTGTTCAAGAAAAGATAATTCGATATTTAGTTGAAGTGACTAAAATATAATATTAATGAAGAATATAATTTAATAAAACAAAATATTAAGATTTTATTATAAAGATGTTATATTAATTTTATTAGTTTAATAATGGAGTTTGTAATGTTTAAAATTGATTTAAGTTCATACAAAAAAAGTAAACAATATTTTATATTATTTGATGTAATATTAAAAGATCTTAATGTAAATAAAGATTTCTTTTTAAAAGAAAATGATATTTCTCCAAGTTCATACCGAAAGGCACGATTTGTAGAGCAAAATAATGGTAACAAGATTATAGATAAGTTATGTAAAGTTCTAAATTTTAAAAATGTAAATAATGATTTAATTGATGAAATAGAATTGTTGATTAATAGAATTTATAATAATATGTATTATAAAGTATATACAACATATGATAAAGATTTATCAATAATAAATGAATATTTAGATAAAAATATAATTCTTAAACCAATTATTCTTTTATCGAAATTATTTCTTCTAGCAAATTATAAATATGATGTTGGAGAATTCGTTAATGAAAACAATAATGATTATATAGAATTAAAAAAATATTTACCATTCTTTACAGATGAATTATTAGAACTTTTTGATATTTTATCATTAGTTTTTGAAAAGAATATTGATGACAAAGTTTTAATGAAGACATATAAAAATAGTTTATTTTATTACGCATTAGCTTCAAGATTATGTGGAGATAAAAGATATGTAGAAAGCTTATTTATATCTAAAAAAGCAGAAGATGTTTTGGTAAGAGAAAAAAATTATAAAAGATTACTTTATCTAAATGTGAAAATGATGCATTGTCTTAATTCTATTAAAAACTATGAAGAATGTTTTGAACTAGCATCTATGCAATTATTAACACTTAGATCATTTGTTGATGTGGATTATGCATATAGGAATACCTTAAAAAATTTAGCGATTTCTTGTTTACCATTAAAAAAATACATATATATAGTAGATTTATTAATAAATGAACAAAAATTATCTATGACTGAAGTAGTTTGTTTGCTCGTTGCCCAGTTTAATTTAGATAAAGAAAGATATAATGAGTATTTTAATTTTTATATTAATAACTCTTCTATAGAAAATAAAGAAATCTTGACTAATTTGGATTCTTTTCTCAAAGATAATGATAAAAAAGAATTAATGAAATTAGAAGAAACCAAATTAATGGATAACATTACAATTGCTATTAAAATGTCGCAAATAAATTAAATAAAGTTAAAACACTAAATACGCCATAAAAAAATGGCGTATTTTCTTTTTCTCGTTGCAAAGTGCTATTTACGCCACAAAAATATAAAACTCAAATTTGACATTTTTTTACAAATAAATATAATATATTTGCATATATGCAAAAAATATAGAATGGAGAATGAAATGAAAGTAAGAAAATTAGTTTATGTGATGTTATTTTTTCTTTTAATTCTATCTATTTCAACAGGATTAAAAGTATTTGCGGATAGTGATGAACCTGAAAATTCTGAAGAAATGTTAGATGAAGAAAATTTAAATGATGGAAACATTGGAAATGATTTGAAGTCTTTTCCTCCAGTTATCGAAGGGGAAGATGGAAATGGGAATAGCCCCTTAGGATTACCGCCAGTTATTGATGATGAAGATGGAAATGGGAATAGCCCCTTAGGATTGCCACCTGTTATTGATGATGATGAAAATGGGAATAGCCCCTTAGGATTACCGCCAGTTATTGATGATGAAGATGGAAATGGGAATAGTCCCTTAGGATTGCCACCTGTTATTGATGATGATGGAAATGGGAATTCACCTTTAAATAATCCTATAAATGATGGGCAGTAAATAAATAATATATTTTAATTAAATTATATAAGAGGAGACTTTTTATGTTAACGAAACATTTTGAAAACATGATTAAACGAAATAAAAATATTGGTTATTCGACGAATAAAGCTGTGCAAAGAATTAAAAAGGTTATGATAATAATTTTAGTAGTGGCAACAATGATGACTAATGCAAATTTTTCAGTGTTTGCAAAAATGTCTCCTGTAGAAAATACTACTGAAAATACAATTAATGATTATACTACGTTAGAGGGGATAGGCATAATTGCAGAATTAGAAGATGAAAGAACACCAAACTCTAAAACTTATATTCGAAAAGATGGGTTATTAGAAACAGTTTTTTATAATGATGTTGTTCATTATTTTTCTGATGGGAAGTATAAAGAAATTAATAACAAGATAGTTGATGGAAAAATCAATGAAAATATATTTAATTTTGAAGCTCCTACCATATTAGGAAAAGAAACATTTATTGAAATATTACATAATGATTCAATAAATAAATATCCATTGAAAATATCGTATAAAAATATTAATAATACAACAAGAAGAGTAAATAATCAAAATAAAATTTCTTCAAAATGTTTATTTGAAAATATATACGAAGACATTGATTTGGAATACTCGTTTGAAAGTAGTGTAATTAAAGAAAATATAATTTTAAATGAATTTAAACAAGAATATTTAGAAGATTTTAAATTATCTTTTTACGTTGAAACTTCACTAGAAGTAAAAGAAAGTGAAGGCAAAATTTATTTATATGAGTTTGACTCTGAAAATGGCGTTTTTGATACAAAATATGTTTTTAATGAATATATAATGTTTGATGCACAAAATGATAGCTCAAAAAGTATTGGTGTAGATTTTGAAAAAATTTTGGATGATAAATATGAATTTACAATTACTCCAGATAAAGAATTTTTAGAAGATGCTACTTATCCAGTTACTATAGACCCGGAAATTTATATTGGAAGTACAATGTTAAGTATTCCGTTATTTTCAGCTTCAGTTATTGATAGATATAATTCTACAGTAATTGAAAGTCAATCTGGACTAGTTAGTGTGGGGCAAGCAAACTTTAATAGTTCTTTAGAAAAAGAATTATATTTAAAAATGCATATTGAGAAAATATATGCTGATTACATAAGAAACAATACTTTAGAATATGCTTACTTAACTATGCCATATACCGCAAGTAATACAGGAGCAAAAGTAATTGTTGAAGATGTTGTTTCTAGTACTACAGAGTATCCTTATACTATCAACACAATATTTAATTTAAAAAATCAAAGAATATATTCATTTGATAGTGAAGACAATATACAAATAATTGACATTATGGATTCATTAAATAGAAAATTATATGATGACACGTCAAATGATATTGATATAGTTTTAAAGTTTGATTCTTATAGTAATATTGATGGATTTACATATTCTTTAGGTGATGGAGGTTTAGATTTACCTGAGCCAATGTTAAGGTTTGGATACCATCAATCTAGTGGGATTTCACCAAATTATACTTATGAAAATATTAAATATAATGATGAGGTTACATTGGATGTTGAACATTTTAGTGGAAATTTAATTTTTACATACAATAGCTTTACTAAAGGTGATATAGTATTTAACCATTATTATAATTTAAATAAAAAGGATGTTGATAATGGTTATGGGAAAGGTTTCTCAATAAGTTATGATGAAACAATAAATATGGTAAATTCAAGCTGTTATAAACTAATTAAAGAAGATGCTAGTGAAGTCATATATATTCTTCGTAATGGGGAGTATATTTCTGCATCAGGTGACGATAGTATATTAACTATAAGTAGCAATGGGTTTTCTATAAATTATGATGAGGGAAGATATAAATTATATAATTCTTTAGGTAAACTATATGAAATTTATGAATCTAAAGATGCTTATGAAGATAATGCGGAACCATTAATAGAGATTTCTTATGTAAATGGATTAATACATGAAATAACTGATAAATTAAATTATAAAGTCACATTAAATTGGTGTAATGGAAAGCTTAGTCATATAAATGGTAGAAAAAGAGGCAATGAAACAAACACAACTGCTTCATATGATTTAGTATCTTACGTTTATTCAAATAGTGGAAACTTAACTCAGTTTTATAAAGAAGAAGAAGTTTTCTCTAGCTTAGATATAACTAATTGTTATTTAACATACTACAATAATTTAATAACAAATGTAAGATCTGATTCTGATATTAAAAAAACAATTGAATATAATTCAAGCAATAAAGTTGAAAAAATCACAGATATAAGTAGTGGATTTGATAATGGAAATTATTTGAAATTTACATATGAAGAATATAAATATACAAATATTGTTGATGGAACAAATTATAATTACACATATTGGTTTGACAATTATCATCATAGTATAAGAATAAAAGATTCTAATGAATATATTTCAATTTATAAATATCAAAATATATTTAAAGATCAAAATAATAATGAAATTGATAAACCAAATTATAAATTAAATCATAAGGTCATTTCATCATCTTCAAATATTAAAAATATTCCTAATATTATTAAAAATCATTCATTTGAATACGGTTATAATTCTTCTACATCTGCTTTTAATTATTGGACAAATGGCGAAAGAAGTAGAGTAAATGTTATACAATATAGTAATTCTGCTTCAGCACTACAAATACATTGTGAAAGTAACATTGAACCTTATTCAAGTGTTTACCAAGATGTTGCTGTAAAAAAAGGAGAGACATATAATGTCTGTGGATATATCAAAAACCCACAATCAGCTAATGCTTATATAAATGTGTATGCAAACGGAACTGGCAATCAAATTATTAATAAGGTAATGGATGAAAAAATCAAAAATGAGTCAAATTTTGTTTTTTATCAAGTGACATTTATAGCAGGTTATACTGGAACAGCTAGAATAACACTTGTAAATGAAGGGACTGGTAATGCTTACTTTGATAATATTTATTTGTATAATTCAAATAATTTGTATAAATTCAATCTTTTAGAAAATTCTAATTTTTCAAATGGAATAAATGGATATACAAGTAGTACTGGTTCAATCTTTGAATATGGTGGCACAAATAATGTTTGTATTACAAAGGGAACAGTTAAACAGGTTGTTGATATATCAGGATTAACAGGAACTAGTTTTGTTTTTGGAGGACTATTAAAAAATTCAACATATGGAATTAATGCATATGTAAAATTAAGTTTTGTAAAAGCAGTTGATAACGTAATAACAAAAGATGAATATGTTTATTATCTTAATTCTTTATTGTTAAATGGAGAATACATCATTAATGAAGTTACAAGTTCTATAGATTATGACTATATTGTTTTTGAAGTGACTAATTCATCTCAATCATACGAATTAAATATCAATGAATTATGTTTATATTATGGAGGATTAGGATATGAGGTAACTTATAATGATAATGGACAAATTTCAGAATCAAAAGTTGGAGATGAAATCACATCTTATATTTATACCTAAATTCCCAGTAATATTTATACACTTATAAATTCATAAAATAATAGACGTAT
>JAEDHQ010000055.1 GCA_016296945.1 Bacilli bacterium
AAGAGGGTTATACCCTCAGAGCAAACCACCCGTTTTACGGGTGGTTATGATTTAATCATTAAATTTTTAAATCTAAATTTATAAGACTATAAAATAAAATAGAATAATTAAATTAATAACACTTTATTTATATAATCCATTTTCAAAGCGTCAAAATTTATCAAATATTTACTTTAAAATAAATAATTGAATTTAAAACGAATAAATATTCATTTTGAAAATAAATGCATTAAAACTGAAATTTCAGGCTTATTGTTTTAAGGGGGAAAATACAGAAATTATAAACTCAATTGTAATAGAAATTGTTCCCGTAAAAGATATTTTTTCGATATCTGATTTTTTAGTTTTATAATAGTATGGAGTCATCTTAATTAGGTTTAAAAAATCATTCAAAGTGACATCAATTTTATATTCTAATATTTTTGATGAAACTTTTGTAAAATCATTAAGAATTTCATCATCAATTTTATTATAATAAGGGTTAGGATAAAGCATCTCTTTTAACTCGTATAAATGCTTAACACCAGGTGTTACTAAGATTAAAATGCCCCTATCATTTAGAAGACGTTTTGCCTCTTTTTCAAAAATCGGTGAAAAGATATGTAAGAGACAATCAAAATATGAATCTTCAAAAGGAATCTTTTGATTTGAAGCAACAATATATAAAGAAGATTTATCATTTTTTGCACAATGCTTGATGGCATCTTTAGAAATGTCAATTCCAATTAATGTTGCATTCTCTATTTCTTCTTTTAGATGTTTGCTATAATAACCTGTTCCACATCCACAATCACATATTTTAAAGAATTCGTTTTTAAAATTATTAGTTAAGATATTAATAATTTCTTTTACTAAAGGAAGATAAAAATCACGGCTTAAGAAGTTTATCCGTCCTTTAACTAATTCAATATTATCACCACTATTTGTTTTTGATAACAACAGATTAACATATCCCTCTTTAGAGACATCATAGGAATGATTGTTTTCACATTTAAAGCAACGGTTTTTGAAATGAAGTTGTTTAAAACATTTAGGACAAAGCATATAATCACCTTAATGACATAAAGATTGGAACAATTAATGGTTTACGTTCAGTTTTTAATAAAATGAAATTGTTCATTTCATTAATTATATAGTTGTTACGATTAGTAATATCTTTTGCAGTTAGATTTGTCTTCTTTGAAAAACTATTATAAACTTCTTCGCTTTTTTGTTTGATTAATTTCATAATTGTTTCTGTGTTTTTCATATAGATAAAACCACGAGTAATGATGTTTGGTTGTTGAACTAATTCTCCATGGCGATTAAGAGAATAAATGATTGAGACTAAACCATCTTCAGCTAAGATACGACGTTCTTTAATTAAAGTGTTATCAATATTAAAATTATTCTCATCAATATAAACATTATCACAAGGAACTGAGTATAATGAGAAAACTTTATCTTTTGAAAACGTCAATACTTTTCCATTTTCTAAAATAAAACAGTTTTCCTTCTTTACACCAGTGGCAACAGCTAATTCAATGTGTCGTTTTTGCATTGAGTATTCACCATGAATTGGGACAAAGTATTTAGGTTTTGTTAGTGATAACATCATCTGTAATTCTGTTTCACTAGCATGACCTGAAGTGTGTGTATCAGCAAGAGGAGAGTTAACAATAACATTAGCTCCAGATTTATATAGCTTATTAATTGTTCGATTAATACTTTCTTGATTGCCAGGAATTGCAGATGATGAGAAAATAATTGTATCACCTTTTCTAATTTGAATGTGCTTATGCGTACCATTTGCAATTCGGGAAAGTGCGGCTAATGGTTCGCCTTGGGAACCAGTAGAAATAATAGTTAGATGTTCATCACTTAATAGTTTAGCATCAGCTCCATTAACAAATGAGTTTTCAGGAACAGAGATATAACCATTTTTTAAAGCAATTTTAATTATCTTTTCCATACTACGACCGTAGACAATTACTTTACGATTGTTAGCAACACTTGCTTCAATAATTTGTTGGACACGATAAACATTTGAGGCAAAAGTTGAGATGATAATACGTCCTTTTATGTTTGCAAAAATGGATTTAATACTATTACTTATCTTACGTTCTGAGACAGAAAACTTATTCACTAAAGCATTAGTGCTATCAGAGAATAAACATAAAATTCCTTCTTGAGCATATTTAGTAAGCTTATCATATTCAGTATGGTTAGCTAATGGTGTAAAATCAAATTTAAAGTCACCAGTATGAATTAAGTATCCCAATTTAGTTTTAATCGCTATTCCAAATGAATCAGGAATACTATGATTTGTACGAATAAATGAAACTGTAAAGTTTTCAAATTTAATCACGGAGTCACTTTGAAATTCGACTAAATCATTATATCCACAATTAAATTCAGAGAACTTCATCTTGATTAAATGTACAGCTAAACCATTAGCATAAATAGTTGGAATATTAACACTTTTTACAAGATGAGGAATTGCACCAATATGATCCTCATGGCCATGTGTAATAAATAAAGCTTTAATTTTATGTTCGTTAGTTTTTAAATATGTGTAATCTGGAATAATATAATCAACACCATATAAAGAATCAGGAAACATTATTCCCGAATCAACAATGATTATTTCATCTTTACATTCAAAGACATACATATTTTTACCGACTTCACCTAAACCACCTAAAGCAAAAAATTTAATGTTTTCATCATTAAAACTATCGATGATTGGTGATAGATTGCGTTTTTTAGAAATCATCACAAACCTCCTATAAAAAAATAAAAAATTATAAAGTTTATTAATTAATATTAAAAAAATAAAGATAGATAGTTTGATTTATTTTGTTATTAATATTATATAACAAATTAATAAAAAATAAAAGAAGAAAATGTTTTACATTCTTACTGAAAAGTATAAATAAGTATAAATATGAAATAAAATGTAAAAAGAAAAGAAATCATTAAAAGAATTGTCATAAATAAAAAAATGAGCAATTAAGCTCATTTTATTCAAAAGATACTGGTTTTGAGTTTTCAGGAACAAAGAAAGGATTAATCTTATCAATATGATCAAAGAACAATGTTCCAAATAGATGATCATATTCATGTTGGAAAACAATTGCTAGATAACCTTTTAAAGATAACACACATTTAGTAATTTCATCTTTGTTTATATCATATAAAAAGCAATTAGCCTTAATACGTTTGTAACGATGAATGTAACCACGATGATTATCTTCAACAGATAAGCAGCCTTCACCAGTTTCTAGATAAGTTAATTCTAAAGAATGAGAAATAATTTTCGGATTGATTATACAATAATCATGGAAATCACCATATTCATCATAGGCCATAATGGCAAACATTTTTTTAGAAATTCCTAATTGAGGAGCTGCAATTCCAACCCCAGGACGAAGATCATGTTTTTTTACAAATTCTTCATCATAGCCATTAGCTAAATATTCATGCATATCTTTTAAAGTTTGTTTGTCTTCGTTTGATAAGGGAATTAAAACATCATTGGCTTTCAATCTAAGAACTTCATTTCCATCTTTTACTATATCTTTATAAAGTAACATATAACACCTCTTAAATATATCATAAATATAATATCAAAAGATGTGATAAAAATCAAGGATAATATCTTAGATTAATTCCAATTATTAAAAGCAACAGAGCCAATAATTACTAAGAGAATAAATAATACTAGAATTAGAGCATAACCACCGCCAACGTTGTTTTGGCAACCACAATTTCCATATCCATATCCACCGTACATAATTTCACCTCCTAATACATTCTATGTATTTTTAAAATTAATGTTTGTGTATATTCCTAAAACTAAAAATAAAAGAATAAAATAAGTTTAGTTAATAAATAAAATTTAGATAATGCAAAAGAAAAAATAGTATGATATAATTTAAGAAAAGAAGAAAAAACATAAAAGTTGAAATTATAGGAAAGGATAATTCAAGATGAAAAACGAGAGGAATTGTAAAAGCAATAAAGAAAAAGAAAATAATTATGAAATTGATTTCGAGATGTTTAATACTTTAGAGATTGTGAAAATAATTGAGTTTTTTAGATTAATTGAAAAAACGAAAACAAGCAAGGTGTCTAAAGAAGTTTTAGTAAGTAAATATCGAGAATATCAAACTATCATTAATAACAAAAGTTTAGAAAAGAAATATGATAAAATGTTACAAGAAAAAGCTAATGTTTCTATTTATCAAACACTAAAACCTTATTTAAAATAATCATTATCTTCTTCGATAATTGAATAATCAGTTGTGTCTCTAATTCTTAAGTAGTTTTCCAGACGCAAAATTCTTTTCGCAAGGTTATTAATGCGACGGCGGTTTTCTTTTATTTCTAAAATCAAACGTTCACTTTCTAGTGGTGATATTTGTGCTATATTATCAACTTGCTGATTATTTGGAAAACTTGCAGGTCTATTTTGAAATTTGTTTTTGTTAAACATTTATATGCCCCCTTACATAATATAATATGTATATTAAAATTAAAGAGTGAAAATAAGATAATAAAAATTAAACATTAAATTAAAAAAAGAGGATTTTATGCGATTAGATAAATATGTACGTGTTGCTTTGCAAACATCAAGAAATGATGCACGACAAGTCATCAAGAATAAAACGATAAAAGTGAATGGGAAAATAATAACTAAAAATGATTATTTCTTAAATGATAACGATTCAGTTACATATAATGATAAACCTTTGATATATAAAAAATTCATTTATTTAATGATGAATAAACCACAAGGATATATATGTGCTAAAGAAGATAAAATTCATAAAGTAGTAATTGATTTAATTGATGATTACAATCATAATGATTTAATAATTGTCGGAAGATTAGATATTGATACGGAAGGATTATTACTGTTAACTAATGACGGCATATTGTGTCATATGCTGACATCTCCGAAAAAAGATTGTCCGAAAGAGTATTATGTACAAACAGATATTGAATTCACTGATGAGGATATTTTAGTCTTTAAAGAAGGCGTTGAAATATATGAAACAGTCGATAAACCTTATAAGTGTAAAAGTGCAAGCTTAGAAATAGATAAAAATGATAAACATAATGCGAAAATTACAATCACAGAAGGGAAATACCATCAAGTTAAAAAGATGTGTAAGAGTGTAGGGAAAACTGTAACTTATTTAAAACGTCTAAAAGTTAATCGCTTATCGCTAGATGAAAAGTTAAAACCTGGTGAGTATAAAGAATTAACAGAAGAAGAAATTGAATTACTAAAATAATTATCACCAAATAACCTTTATGATAATAAAATAAAGTAGAGGTGATTTTAATGACATCAAGAATGAATGAGTTTAGAGAATTTGTCCAAAAACACCCACTACTTAATGATGATGTACATAAGGGTGCTAATACTTGGCAATCAATTTATGAAGAATGGGTGCTCTATGGTGAAGATAATCGCTGGGATAAATATCTAAAACCAGAAGAAAAGACAAAAACTAAACCAGAAGAAAAAGTAAATAATATTAGTTTTGGTAATGTGAAGAAAGTATTTGATTATGCGAAAAAAATAAATCCAGATAATCTTAATAAAACTTTAAATAATGTTCAAAAAGTTATTCAAATCGCTCAAACTGTTAGTGGCAATAAAACAATTAGTGCCCCAGTGAATGCTATAAGTACATTTAGTGATTGGTGGGATTAAAAATTAATGGATAAGGATATATTAAATAGAATATATGAAAAAGAAGAGTATTTAGAGTATTTACGATATCATCCTAAATGGTATTATTATTTAGATTCAAATCGAGAAAACTTTAAGATTTTTGAAAATGTTGTCAAGAAAGAATATAAAATTACGACATACGATAAACTTGACAAGTTAAAAACAAATATCGGATTTGTAAGTTCATTGCTTAATTATTTTTCAAAAAATTAGAATTATTAATCAGGAGTGAAAATATATATAATGAATATCTATGTTTATAGTGTTAGTTGCTCAAAATATAACAAAAAGAACAATCAAATAATAATAAATGAATTAATGAAAACTTATAATGATTTACAACTATATTCTTTTGATGATTTTCTAAATGATAATAAAATATTAAATATGGATATTGATCATTTGATAGTTAGTGGAGGAGATGGAGTATTACACCGAATCGTTAATCACTTAAAAAATAAATTAGACCAAATTACCTTTGGTTATATTCCAATGGGAACAGCTAATGACTTTGCTCATAATTATCATCTTGATTGTAAAAATATTAAAGAATCAATTGACATTATAAAAAGTAATAATGTGATTAATATTCCTTTGATTAATCTTAATGATAATTTAGTATTATATGGAATTAGTATGGGAAAGATGTCTAATGTTTCAATTAATACTAGTAAAAAATCAAAAAAAATCTTACATAAATTCATTTATAAGCTTAAAGGAATTAAATATATGTTTTCTAAAAAGGTTGATGTTTTATATAAAGATCTCAATTCAAATGAAGAAAAAATATATCATGTAAAAGCATTATTAATTTTTAAAACAAAATACTTAGGTGGAGTAAGAATTGCTAAAAAAATAAATGAGCAAATTACATTGGTTACAATTAAAAACATTTTTAGTTTAATTAAATTATTTATTTTTGGTAGATTTATGAATATAAAGAATTTAAAAGAAAGTGAATTTGAATTGATTTGTGATAGTGTCTGGTGCGTTGATGGTGAACTAATTGATTTAAAAAAAGCAAAAATAAGCTATAATCAAAATAAAATTCGATTGTTAAGTAAAAACACTTGACAGTCTTTTTTATTTGTGATATAATAGGTAAGTAAAAATATATAGGAGGCTTATTAATTATGGTTAAATTAAGATTACAAAGATTTGGTTCTAAGAAACGTCCTTACTATCGTATCGTTGCGGCTGAAGCTACTTGCCCACGTGATGGTCGTTTTATCGAAATCGTTGGTTTATATCATCCAATCGAAAAGCAAGACGTATTAAAAATCGATGAAGAAAAAGCATTAAAATGGTTACAAAATGGTGCACAACCTACTGATACTGTTAAATCTTTATTCACTCAAATGGGAATTATCGAAAAATACGCAGCATTAAAAAAAGAAGCAAAAGCTAATAAATAGGAAACTATTATGAGTAGTATTGATTACGAAAAATTCCTAAGCGAGTTAGTTAAACCATTAGTTTTATATCCAGATGAAGTTGTTGTTAAGATTTTTTCTGAAGAAAACGAAACAATTGTTGTACAAATAATGGTTAACGAAGAAGATAAGGGAAGAGTAATTGGTAAAAATGGTCGTATCATTAGTGCGATTAAAACAATTGCTTATGCTTCAGCTTCTAAGACTGGGAAGAAAATTGAAGTTACAGTCGATTCATTTTAAAATCAAGAGTCAAATTTTGTTTGACTCTTTTTTCTTTACAAATATTAAAGTGTATTATATAATATATATGAAGATACGTTCATATGAATAATTATATTATATATCAATACAAGAGGTGAATGATTATGAATAACTTAGATCAAAGTATTAATATTTTTAAAGCTTTAGGAGATAAAACAAGGCTATCAATTGTTTATTCAATTATGAATGAAGAGAAAAGTGTTAATGCAATTGTAAATGAATTGAAGATGACTCAGTCAGCTATCTCTCATCAATTGCAAGTGTTAAAATTAAATGGAATAATTAAAGCTGAAAGAAGGGGGAAGGAAGTATACTACTCTTTAGATGATGATCATGTAAAGTTTATTGTGCAAACAGTAGAAAATCATGCTTCCCATATAAGTAATGAATAAGAGATATCAAATAAGTATTCCCAATGTTACAATTGGAACCTGGAAGAGAATTGAAGTAGCTTTTGAGAAAAATATTCTCCCAGATGAATATGTTATTAAAGCAAATGAAAATGCAATAATTGTAGCTGAAGAACAATTAGAGAAAGCTAAAAAAATTATCTTAAGTGTTGATGAAAAAATTATTATTAATGTTGTAGAAGTAAAACAGAAATATCGTTATCTATTTTATTTAGAAAATTTAGATTGTGCAAATTGTGCAGCTAAGATAGAGCGTATTTGCAAGCGTAATATTGTCCATGAATCAATTGTTGTGGATTTTGCAACTTTGAAAATAGTAATTGAAACAACTAAGCAATATGATCGTCATGAACTAAAAATGCAAGTTCAAGAAAATGCGGAAATGGTGGATCGTCATATTGAAGTAAAGGATAAATTAAAGAAAAAAGCAAATGGAGAAGATGTAAGTTTCAAAATCGATAAAAAGAAAAAAACAGAATTTTTTATTGGTATATCAGTGTTTTTCTTCTTTTTTATCTTAAAAAATGTTTTAAAATATGGTTTTAATATTGATTCTTATTGGATTTTGTTATTAATTTATGTTGGTTATGTTCCATCATATTTGTTGCTTGCGAAAGACATTTTATTTGCAGCTTTAAACAATTTAAAAAACAAAAGATTTTTTGATGAGAACTTTTTAATGGCATTAGCTACTGTAATGGCTCTATGTTGTGGTTTATATGATGAGGCATTATTTGTAATTATATTTTATAGTATCGGGGAAATGTGTCAGCAATATGCAGTTAATTATTCTCGTAAATCAATAGCATCACTTGTTAATATTCGACCTGATGTCGCAGTTATTGAGATAGATGGTAAAAGAGAAACAATTGATCCTGAAAGTGTAATGATTGGAGATATATTATGTGTTAATTCTGGCGATAAAGTTGCTCTTGATGGAATTGTTATAGCGGGTAATGCGACAGTTGATGCCCAAGCATTATCTGGCGAATCAAAATCCCTTACAGTTACTAATAATGATGAAATATTATCTGGTTCAATAATTCTTGAGGGAAGTTTGAAAATTAAAGTCACAAAAACATATGAAAATTCAATGGTTTCGAAAATCTTAGAAATGGTTGATAATGCTAGTTCATTAAAATCCAAATCTGAAAACTTTATTTCTAAGTTTGCAAAATACTATACACCAACAATTGTTGTCTTAGCAATTTTTATTGCTTTATTATTGCCAATTGTTAGTGATAATTATATGCTTGCTTGGAAAGGTGGTTGGCAAGATTCAATTCGTGTAGCAATGATTTTCTTAGTTGTTAGTTGTCCTTGTGCATTAGTTATCTCGATACCTTTAGGATTCTTTGGAGGAATTGGAGCAGCCAGCAAACAAGGAATATTAGTTAAAGGAAGTAATTATCTTGAAACGCTAAATAATGTTGATATAGTTGTTTTTGATAAAACAGGAACTCTTACAAAAGGAAATTTTGCTGTTACAAAAGTTGTAACATATAATGAATTTAGTACTGATGAATTATTACGTTTTGCAGCTTTTGCGGAAGCAAATTCTAACCATGTAATTGCGCAAAGCATCATTAAAGCATACGGTAAAGAGATTGATGCTTCAATAGTTGAAACAAAAAACATTGAAGATAAACGGGGAATTGTTTCGATTGTTAGTGGAAAAGAAGTTGTCATTGGTAGAAAACCTTTCTTAGATAATTATAAAATTAAAAACACACAAATAGTTAATAATGAAGATGCTTTGATTGTTGCAATTGATAAAGTGATTTGTGGATACATTATTATCGAAGATGAAATTAGAAGTGAATCTAAAACTGTAATTAAAGAATTAAAACAATTAGGAATTGAAAAAGTATATATGATTACAGGAGATTCTCATCGTGTTGCGGCTGCTACTGCAAACTTTTTAGATGTTGATGAATTCTATAGTGACATGAATCCAATTGAAAAAGTTGAAACCTTAAAGCAAATTAAAAAGGATAATCCAAATAAAGTAATTGCTTTTGTAGGTGATGGAATTAATGATGCTCCTGTAATTAGTAGTGCTGATTTAGGGATTGCAATTGGAGGATTAGGAAATGATGCTACAATGCAAATTGCGGATGTAGTATTAGTTAATCAGGATTTAAGGAAAATAATCAAGAGTGTAAAAATTGCTAAGATGACAAGAAAAATAGTAATGGAAAATATTATTTTTGCTTTACTAATTAAATTTATTTTCTTAGTAATTTCACCACTTAATATTAGTAGTTTCTTTAATATGTTTTTAGTATATGGGGCAATTTTTGCTGACGTTGGTGTTTCATTAATTGCTATTCTAAATTCATTGAGAGCTACAAAGGCAGGTAAATAATGAAATATTTAGAAGTTGGAAAAATTGTTACAACGCATGGAATAAAAGGTGAAGTTAAAGTTCAAGTCATTACTGATAACATAGAACGTTTTAATAAAGGCAATCTTTTATATCTTGGTGATAAAAAAGAAAAGATAATTATTGACAATAGTCGTTTTCAAAAGAATATGATTTTATTATCTTTTAATAAAATAAATAATATTAATGATGTCTTAAAATATGTTAATCAAACTCTTTATGTTGATATTGATGAAGTAAGAACTGAAGATGAAATATATTACGATGATTTAATTGATTGTATTGTGTATGTTAATAATCAAAAAATTGGAATCGTAGAGGATGTAATTGAAGTTCCACAGGGAGAAATCTTAAAGATTTTAAAAAATAATCAAGAATATGCGTTAGTTCCTTATGTATCTGAATTTATTGTTGATGTTGATATCAATGAAAAGAAAATAATTATTGATCCAATTGAGGGGTTATTATGAGAATCGATATCTTAACGTTGTTTCCCGAAGCGTTGTTGGGAGTAATAAATTCATCAATTTTAAAAAGAGCAATTGAAAAAGGAATGATAGACATTAATATTCATGATTATCGTGAATTTTCAAATAAAAAAAATAAACGTGTTGATGATTATTCATATGGTGGTGGTGCGGGGATGATTATTGAAGTGCAACCGATAGTTGATTGCCTTCGGAGCATCCCAAACTATCAAGATGCTTATAAAATAATAACAGCTCCAATAGGAAGTGTTTATAATCAAAAGAAAGCTGCTTGTTTATCCACAAAAAAACACATTATTATAATATGTGGACATTATGAGGGGATTGATCATCGAATTATGGATTATGTTGATGAAGCAATTAGTATTGGTGATTATATTTTAACAGGAGGAGAGATTGCTGCATTAGCGATAGTTGATAGTGTAGTAAGATTGATTCCCGAGGTATTAGGTAATAATGAATCTATTGAAATAGAAAGTTTTGATGATAATCTTTTAGAATATCCACAATATACACGTCCGGAAAGTTTTGAAAATAAATTAGTTCCCGAGGTGTTAATTTCTGGTAATCATGAAAAAATCAGAAAATGGCGTCGTTTTAAATCGTTAGAAGTAACATATAAT
>JAEDHQ010000134.1 GCA_016296945.1 Bacilli bacterium
AACCCACTAAAACTGTATATTTAAAGGCTACCTATGAAAACTTGACAGATACGTGTTACGATAATTAAAAAAATCCCCCTCAAAAGCTGGTATAATATTTTTTTAAGTTAAAGTCAATATTTTTCATTATTTTATCCCTTTGGTTTTCTTAATCACTCTTTTATAATCAGAACCTCTATAACACCACTTATTATCTAGCTATTCTTATCATTTTAAGTGGTGTATAGGGAATTCAATGTACCAGTTCCATCATACTTTCACTTATATCATTCCTATAGAATTAATTAGGTTTTGTTTCCTTCACCATGAAGTAAAGGAGCGCATTGGAATTTTTCAGCGCCGCTAGGAAGCTATTCTAAATTTTGGTAACCAAAATCTAGGTAATTTTATTATGCACTAGTATTATGGATATTTTATATTGTTTTAAGCTCCCTAAACCCAATAATGCTTCTATTTCAAGATAAATAAATTATATTTAGTATTACCTAAAATTATGTTCTTTTTTACTAATTTCATTCTATGATTGTTATTTTTTGTACTGTCTATTAATAAATAATCACTCTTTCTTAACTCTGTATTTTGGGTTACTCTTTGGTAATTTGCCATGTCGTTGTAAAATGCTAATTTCTTTTGTGAATATGGATTGTCTTTGGTTCTTTGAAAGGTATAGGGAGAAATTCCACTAAAATCTCGAACTATAAGTAACAAATTTTTGTCGTCCGCATCAAAATATACTTTTTTTCTATGTGAAACTTTTTGTATATATTCAACATTCTTGATAGAGTCAATATCGAAACCTGTATACCTTGGTACTGTGAAATAAGCATGAACAAAACATAAGAAGAAAAGCAAATATACACTATATATATACTTATATGGGATTATCTTTTCTAGTCTTGCTATTCCTATCCCAATAATTGGTAAAACTGCAGTATGAGTAAACATCCAATGATTATAATTCGGTAGCACAGTCAACCAGATAATAAAATTAGAAAATAATAAAATTAGTAAAATTTTCATTTCAAATAAACGATAATTCTTTAATGCCCAATATAACCCAATGCCAAATAAAATAATTGCAAACGAGTAATATGCATTGAAATTAGAAAGACTATTCCAGGACAATCCATCCGAGCAAATAAATAGCATTTGAAATCCATGGTACACATTTCCAATCATATTTTTTAATATATTTCCATGGAAGTCTATAAATGATGTACTTGCCCTACTATTTAAAAGTTCAGGAATTGTGAAAATTCCTAATTTGATTGTCTTATTTAATGAAGTAATATTGCTTCTAATAGCAAAAGTTAAAATTGGAATAATTTCAAATAATAGTAAAAGCAACTCTAACAATATTACTTTCGTTGCCAAGATTCTTTTTTTATAAAGAAGAAAACTAATACCAAATACGAAAAATACTAAATATATCCAAGCGACATTATAAGAATATGCTAGTAATCCACAGAGCAAATAAAAAAACGTTATTGGCAAAATCTGTTTTAAATTAACCCCTAATAATAGACAGTCAGTCATTAATATTGCGACCCATAATGACACATTACAATCCATTGCGTACCTTACTTCTGCCATTAAGTATGGCGCTGTACAAATTGCTAACATCATTGCCGAAAGTAATTTAGGATAAAATTTATTTAGCATATAGCAAGTTAAAAGAATTGCTACTATCGCTAATACCACTAATGTTATTCGAAATGAAAATAGTGAAAAACCAAGTAGCTTCATAAATGGGATAGATAAATAAACAAGTAATACAGACTGCCCTTGTCCTGCATGTGATTGTAAATAAATTGGAAATCTCATTAAATGGCTATCTACTCCATACTTAGCCAAAGAGTATGCATCATAATAACCATTAGCTTCATCAATAAATATATTAGGAAAAGTATCCAGTTTATATAAATAGCAACCAAAAACAATAACTAATAAGATAAATATGCTTATCTTTTTCATTGTAATTTTTTTATTCGTCGTTTGTAAAATTAAGTTAGAAAAAATAAAAAGCCATTTGTGA
>JAEDHQ010000056.1 GCA_016296945.1 Bacilli bacterium
GCACAAGAGACTTTCACTCTCTAGATATTAACCATGCCCGTCACACTTAAAAAAAGTTTGAGCGTTAAACTCAAACTTTTCGTTTCTTTTTGTTCTTTTGTTCATACATTCTTTTATCAGCTTGTGATAAGAATTTATCAAAATCTTCTTTCGAAGTAGGATAATTTGAATATGTTCCAATTGATACAGTAACTATTCGATTATCAATTTCACTAAACGATACATTAGAAATTTCTTTTGATAAAGTATTCATATATTCATTCAATTTAACCTTACCAATTCCAACAAAAATTATGAGAAATTCTTCGCCTCCGTACCGATAAGCATGACCATTATAAGTAATTGCAATTTCATTAATAATTTGTGAAACTCTTTTTAAAACGATGTCACCTTTTTGATGACCATATTCATCGTTAATTTTTTTGAAATTATCAATATCTATTATAGCTACATCTATTGTAACAGATTTTTTTGAATACTCTTTAAAAAGTATTTCTACATCATTTACTAATGATTTACGATTTCCTAAATTTGTTAAGTAATCTGTTATAGTCTCATTTTTTAATTTCGCATTTTGTTTCAATAACTCTTGAGCAATTTTTGTTTGCAACTCAGCTATTTCATATGCGCTATCTCGCATTTTAAAAGTAGATACAAAAAACCGATCAATGAAAAGTTCCATTATAAAGGAAGATACATAGATAGTTACAAAAAAGAATGCATTATCAATTACCAAAAATGTTTGCCCTTTTTTTAAAAACATTGTTAAGAAAATTGAGCCCAGAGAAACAAGTAAACAAATGGCATAAGGAAGTTTTTTAACGCGATAAATCACAGGAAGCAAGATAATATATGTAAACAAAGCAAACACTAAGCTTGCACCATCAGTTGCACAAAATGAACGTTCAATAATGACTACTGTAATCAATAAAACCATTGAACAAGCAACAATGTTAGACAGTATTAATAATATCTTCTTTTTCTTTGGATTGTCGATGTCCTTTTTCAAATACAATAGATATAATCCGTAAGCAGTTGAGATTACAAACATTATAACGAAGGAAAGAATCATTAGAATAATTGGTCTTGTAATTCCTTCGCCATTAATATAGATGAAACGCCCCATGATTATTGCATTTAGCAATAAAAGAAGCCATGTAAACAGCAATATTTTTTTGGTAGCAATTTCTGCTAAATACTCATTTAGCGTTTGTTTTTTTAATTCTTTCATAACATCACCTACTTGTAAAATATTTATATTTTACACTTTTTATTATGTGACTCTAATTATAACATAGGATTGTGCTTTCCACAATTACTTTTTTTATTTTTTTCTTATAGTTTTTTATATTCTTCTTATTCAGACCTCAAAGCATTAACAGGATCTAAACGAGCTGCTGCTTTTGCAGGCGTTAAACCAGATATCGAAGTTAATAATATACTGATTATAATCATTATTATTGCTTGAATAGGTTTTAAGGCAGCTAGAGTGTATATTCCAGTAAGATTTCCTATTATCACATTAGCAATTATTGATAATAAATATGTAATTCCTATACCTATTAGTCCAGCAACAAAACCAATAATAAATGTTTCTGCATTAAATAAGTGACCAACATCTTTCTTGCTTCCACCTAATGAACGAATAACACCAATTTCTTTAGTTCTTTCCACAACACTAACGTAAGTAATGATGCCAATCATAACAGTCGATACAACTAAAGAGATTGCGGTAAAAATGACAAGTGCTGTTGTGACTACATTAATCATTGTATTAATCATGGAAATAACAATTGATAATGTGTCAGTGTATGTAATTTCCGATCTCGATCCTTTTTCTAATACAACACCATTAACAGTAATATCTTTAAATTCATCATTCCATTCATCTAAATAAGCTAATACATTTTCTTTTAATTCAAAATCAACAGGATAGATTGAAATACTTGAAGGCATTTCTCCACCACCGACATTATTAAGGGATAGTTGATATAAATCAGTTGAATTTTGAGCTCCGCCTGAAGAACCACTTCCTCCAGTAATACTGCCCATGAAACTACCCATCATTGAAGCCATTGAACTAGATCCAACAAAACCTATAGCCTCTTTCTTCTCATAAGTATCTAAATTTGCAATATATTCATATTTATATTGAATACCAAAATTATTAGTAATCGCTCCATTAGTGATACAACCACTTTGAATAGCATTGCCTTCATTATCATTCTTTATATAATCAACTATTTCACTATCTTTGCTAATATTACGAATATATTCTGTTAATTCCTTCGTATAGAAGAAACCACTACTTAATGAACCATAATTAAGTTCATCTTTTGGCTGTAAAATACCTACTACTTTAAGTTCTAATCCTTCGTTTGAAAACTCATCAGCATAAGGATTATAACTAAACTGAGTTATAGTCGATGCTTGGGCTCCAGTTATTGGATTTGCTGGAATATTAATAACAGATTTATTATAGACTGTATCATTAGGATAATAATAGAATTTTCGTCCTAATAATTCTTCATAACTAAATTCATCTTTTAATAATTCATCTTTATATTTTTCCTCTTCAAAAGATTTAAAAGCCATATTTAAGAATTCTTCTTGTGTGAAATATCCGAGTTGTGCTAAAGCCAAATCAGATAATTGACTATTCTTATTAACAACAATCATTATTTCATCTTTTTTTGTTGCCATTGATCCTGCTTTTAAATCATATTGTGATAGAATATAATCTTTATTACTTAGAGATTGACTAATTGGTTGTTGTAATGTTGCAATCATTGCTGACATTTCTCCATATTCAGTATCTTTAAGCATTGCGCCATAGATCGTCTTAATTGCACTTAATGATGTAACCTTTTCAGTTCCATTTTTACGATCTAAAAAAGATGTATAAATATTATTGGAAACATCAATACCATAATCATATGAGATTTCTTCTAAATACTCCTTTGGCATTGACTCTAAATAATCAATGTATTCTTTTGTAATATTGTTTGTGACCATAATCGAATCCATTGTTTGTGCACGTTTTGCCAATGTATCTAATATTGATTTAACACTAACAATACCATTTTTAATCACAATCTCTGTTTGTTCAAAATTCCCCATTGAACTCATCATTTGATTCAAATCATATGTTTGTTCACTAATTACAATTGGATTTCCTGATAACATATCTTCTTGCATTGTATCAATATAATCAGTAATTCCACTAGAAATTGCTAAGACACAAGATACCCCAATGATCCCAATTGAACCAGCTAAACCTACCATCAGTGTTCTTTTAAACTTGCTCATTAAGTTACGAGCAGATAATCTAAATGCTGTCCAGAAAGACATTTTAGCTCTTTCTTTTTTCGCTTTATTTTTCTTATTTTTACCAACAATATTAATATCATTATTATCCATATCGTATTTTAGACGATATTGTCGATCTCTTTCAAGACGTTCAAGTTCTTCTTTCTCCTCTTTGTCAGAACAAGGATTGCTGTCATTTAGAATTTCTCCATCTAAAAGATTAACAATACGAGTTGAATATTTCTTTGCTAAGTCAGGATTATGAGTTACCATAATTACTAGTTTTTCACTAGAAATTTCTTTAATTAAATCCATTATTTGTACTGAAGTAACTGTATCTAAAGCACCAGTTGGTTCATCAGCCAATAAAATATCTGGCTCATTAACCAATGCCCGAGCAATGGCAACACGTTGACATTGTCCACCAGATAATTGGTTAGGCTTTTTATTATATTGATTTGCAAGTCCTACTCTATCCAAAGCATGTTTTGCTTTGGCTACTCTTTCGGCTTTTTCTAAACCAGCAATAGTTAATGCTAATTCCACATTTTCTAAAATTGTTTGATGAGGAATTAAGTTATAACTTTGAAAGATAAAACCGATGCGATGATTACGATAAACATCCCAATTACGATCGTTATATTTTTTTGTACTTACACCATTTATTACTAAATCACCACTTGTGTATTTGTCTAATCCACCTATAATATTAAGCATTGTAGTTTTTCCACAACCACTTGGGCCTAAGATTGAGACAAATTCATTTGCTCTAAAATTAATTGTTATTCCTTTTAAAGCTTTTACTTTGCTATCAGCAACAACATAATCTTTTTTAATATTAACTAATTTTAACATGTTTTTCCTCTTTATGTCCTTCAAATGTTTGATTTATTTCTTTTAAAATTTCTAAGAACGTATATAATTTTTCATAACCAATTTTCTCAACTAATAATGAAGCCATCATATAAGTCTTTGTTTTCAACTTTTCAATTTCTTTAATTCCTTCAAGGGTTAATTTAATATATGTTTTTCGATGATCTTTTGGACTTATTTCTTTTACAATAAATCTCTTCTTTTCTAATTTTTGAATCAACACTGTCGTTCTTGCCATACTAATATCTAAACTATTTCCTAAGTCTTGGGCACATAGTGGCTCATTATGAAAATAGATATACAATAATGCTTTATTCATTCCACACTGCGAATCTTCCACAAATTTAAAGATATGATTTTCTTGTTCATTAAATAGTTTCATTAATAAAATATCGATTTGTTCTTTTTGATTCATAAAACACCTCAATAATTAACAAAATTTATCTGATAATAGTTAACTGGGTTAATTATATCATTTTAACATAGTTATATCAACATAATCTATATGAACAAATTAGCTAATTATGACATAAAAAAAGAATTTTAAGATTTAATCTTAAAACTCTTTATAGGAAATATTCATAAAACAAAATTTACTTTAAAAAACTTTCAAAAACATAATTTACTGTTGGTCCATAAGTATTTTCAATAAATTCTTGAACTTCCTTTTGACCTAAAGCTTCAACTAAAACTCTAATCTTTTCACTATCTAAATCTTCTGTTCTCACAGCAATAATATTAGGATATGCAACATCTGTTGATTCACCAAATACTTTATAAGATGCAGCTTTTTCTGCACCCCAAGCAGTTAAAGCATAGTTTCCAGGGATAACCGCATATTCGCCTTCATCAACTTTTTTATTTAGTAAACCAGCATCAATACATTCAATTGTAACTCCGATTTCTGATTCATAAACAGGATGTTGAGCGTTGAAATCTTCAACACTATAGCTCTTTAATAAGCCGTTAGCTACTAATAATTTATATGCTCTTTCCACATTTGAGGCATCATTAATAATATAAACTTTAGTATTTGACCAATCTTCTTTAGCTTCTTTGCCATATAAATTTAAAGGTTCATTATGAATCTTCGCTGCTACAGCTAAATCATAACCTTTAGTTGCAATTTCTTCTTCTAAATAAGGAATATGTTGGAAATAGTTAGCATCGATTCCCCCATCATTTAAAGCTTTATTAGGTGTAACATAGTCTTGATAAACTTTTACTTTTAATTTATAGCCTTGTGATTCAATATATTTTTTTACAACATCACTATTTAAAATTTCTGCATGAGGTGATGGAGATGCCCCAACAACGATAGTTTTTTCATCATTTCCACAAGCAGTTACAAAGCATACTAATACTAAAACAAATAAACATAATAATAATTTTTGAATTCTTCTCATTTTATTTTCTCCTTTTATCTAATTTTTTTGAGACAAATAATCCACCTTCTTGAATAAGTTGGACGATAATTACAACAAACAAAACACACAACCACATACCTAATTCATTGGTTCCGTAGTAACCTAAGTTAAATGCTTCTACAATTAAACCTCCACCAGCAATATAACCTGCAAATGATGTGTAACCAATAATAGAAACAACTGTCACAGCAAAACCACTAATTAAAGAAGGTTTTGCTTCCGACAATAAAACCTTATAAATGATTTGCCAATTTGAAGCTCCTAATGATTTGGCTGCTTCAATCACACCACCATTAACTTCAGCTAAACTTTGTTCAACCATTCTTGCAATAAATGCAAAGGAAGCAAACACTAAAGGAACAATCATTGAATACCAATTTCCTGACCAACTTCCTTTTCCAAAGATTGCATTTGTAACGGGAATTAAAATAATAATCAATAACAAACAAGGAATTGATCGAAAGATATTTACTATTGTACCAATAATTGTATTGATAGTTTTATTTGGTGTTAAACCATTTTTAGAGGTATTATACAATAAAATGCCTATTGGTAAACCGATGATATAAGCAATAATTGTAGAAATAGTAGTCATCAATAAAGTACTACAGATTGCTTCTAGTATATTTTCCCAAGTCATCGTTATTCACCTCCTGATAGCTTATTCCTTTAAGATTTAAATAATTTTTCAATTTTTGAATATCTTCTTCATAATAAGGTAACTTAATAATCATTTGTCCAAATACTTTGTCATCTACGACCCATGAATTGGCAAAGACAATTGAAACAAGCATATTACAATCTTGAATAATGTTAGCAACAATTGGTGAATCAGTATTTCCTTTAAACTCTAACCTAATTAATTTTGATTCATGGAGTTTTGTCATTACATGTCCAGAATAAACTAAAGCCTTGGCTGCTTCTGTTTGTGGGCTCAAGAATACTTCAGAAACACTTCCCATTTCCACGATCTTATGATCAGAAAGAATTGCAACTTTATTACAAATACGTTCAATAACTGACATTTGATGGGCAATGATTACAATTGTTAGTCCTAATTCTTTATTTAAGTTTTTTAATAAATCAAGAATTTGATCGGCAGTTGTTGGATCAAGAGCGGATGTACATTCATCGCATAATAAGATTTGTGGATCATTGATTAAAGCTCGAGCTATCGCAACTCTTTGCTTTTGACCGCCAGATAATTGACTTGGGTATGAACCCTCTTTTTCTTCTAAACCGACCAACTTAATCAAGTCTTTAATCTTTTGATCGGATTCTTGATTCTTTTTATATTTTTTATCCAGTGTCAATGGAAATTCAATATTTTGATAAACTGTTTTTTGATTTAGCAGATTAAAATCTTGAAAAATCATTGAAACACTTTTACGATAATCTCTTAAGTTTTTCCCTTTTAGTGTTGCAATATTTTCAACTTTACCATTATTATAAAAATTTATGACTCCACTATCAGAATCTGCATTTTCTAAACGATTAATACAACGGACAAATGTTGATTTTCCTTCCCCAGATAAGCCGATTACCCCAAAGATATCTCCTTTTTCAATATCTAAAGATATTTTATCTAAGACAAGAGTAACCTTTTTATTTGTAATAAACGTTTTTGAAAGATCACGAACTTCTAAAATTTTCATTGTGATTCCTTACCTTTCTAAAATTATTTAATAATAAATCTTAATACTTATTATGCAATATAAAAAGTCCTTAAGAACTAACTTCTTAAGGACGAATATTATCGTGGTACCACCTTATTTTATTACTATCTTACAATAGTAACCTCATCAAGCGCAAATCAAAAATTTAAATTTAGGCTTTAGTGCTATAACGGGCACTCCCGTCTTGATTTAAAATATTCAACCAAGCGACTCCAAGGCCATCTTCAGAACACCTTTGTTTATCTACTTTCACCAATTGTAGACTCTCTTTGAAAACTCCAATGAACTTACTCTTCTTTTCAACGTCATTTTATTTAATATTAACTTAATAAAATTATACAATAAAAACAGTTCATTTGCAAGTTTATTTAATTTGAAAATGCTTTCATTTTTCTGCAAATTCTTCTTTTTTTCTGAAAATTTTAATGAAAAATACTATTCTTTTTTTCAATTTTTTCACAATTATTTACATTCATTTTCATGTTGACTTTTAATATCTTCTCTAGTATAATTTTAATACACATATGAAGGAGGGTTATTATGTTAAACGTAAAAAAGAGAGATGGAAGCATTGTAGAATTTAATATTCATAAAATTGAAGAAGCAATTGAAAAAGCATTTATTGCTTGTGATAAACCATACAATAAAGATGTTTTAGAATTATTATCATTAAGAGTAACAGCCAACTTTGCAGATAAAGTAGATAATGGCGTTATTGATGTCGAAGACATTCAAGATAGTGCTGAAGTTGTTTTAATTCAAGCTTCTTATGTTGATGTTGCGAAAGCTTATATTTTATATCGTAAACAACATGAAAAAATTCGTAATATGAAAACAACAATTGTTGACTATAAAGAAACAATTAATAACTACCTTCGCATTAATGACTGGAGAGTAAAAGAAAATTCCACAGTTACATATTCTGTTGGGGGATTAATTCTTTCTAACTCTGGGGCAATTACTGCCAATTATTGGTTATCAGAAATATATGATTCAGAAATAGAACAAGCACATCGTAATGCTGATATTCATATTCACGACTTATCAATGTTAACTGGTTATTGTGCTGGTTGGTCATTAAAGCAATTAATCGTTGAAGGGCTTGGAGGTATTCCAGGAAAGATCACTTCTTCTCCTGCTTCTCATCTTTCTACATTATGTAATCAAATGACTAACTTCCTAGGTATTATGCAAAACGAATGGGCTGGTGCACAAGCTTTCTCATCATTTGATACATATCTTGCTCCTTTTGTAAAAGTTGATAATTTATCTTATAAAGAAACGAAGCAATGTATTCAATCTTTCATATATGGTGTTAATACACCAAGCCGTTGGGGAACACAAGCACCATTTACTAATATCACATTAGACTGGGTAGTTCCAAATGATATGGCAGAATTAAATGCGATCGTTGGTGGCAAAGAACAAAACTTCAAATATAAAGATTGTGTTAAGGAAATGGCGATGATTAATAAAGCGTTCATCGAAATTATGATTGATGGGGATGCTAATGGTCGTGGTTTCCAATACCCAATTCCAACATATTCTATCACAAGAGATTTTGACTGGTCAGAAACAGAAAACAATCGTTTATTATTTGAAATGACAGCAAAATATGGAACTCCATATTTCTCAAACTATATTAATAGTGATATGGAACCTAGCGATGTTCGTAGTATGTGCTGTCGTTTACGTTTAGACTTACGTGAACTAAGAAAGAAATCTGGTGGTTTCTTTGGTAGTGGTGAAAGTACAGGTTCAGTTGGTGTTGTTACAATCAATATGCCAAGAATTGCTTACCTTTCAAAAGATGAAGATGAATTCTTTGATCGCTTAGAAAAGATGATGAATATTGCTGCTAGATCATTAAAAATCAAACGTAATGTTATTACTAAATTATTAAATGAAGGTTTATATCCTTATACAAAACGTTATTTAGGAACTTTTGATAATCACTTCTCAACAATCGGATTAGTTGGTATGAATGAAGCTTGCTTAAATGCTTGTTGGTTAAAGAAAGATTTAACAACAACTGCGGCCCAAGAATTCACAAAGAAAACTTTAAACTTTATGCGTGAAAAACTATCTGATTATCAAGAAGAATATGGAGATTTATATAACTTAGAAGCTACTCCTGCTGAATCTACTTCTTATCGTCTTGCAAAACATGACAAGAAGAGATATCCTGATATCATCACTGCTTCTGAAGGAAATGCTACTCCATACTATACAAATAGTTCACACTTACCAGTAGGATTTACTAGTGATATTTTTGAAGCATTAGATATTCAAGATGAACTACAAACATTATATACATCTGGTACAGTATTCCATGCCTTCTTAGGACAAAAATTACCTTCTTGGGAAGCATGTGCTAAATTAGTTAGAAAAATTGCTGAAAATTATAAATTACCTTATTACACAATGTCTCCTACATATTCTGTTTGTAAAGATCATGGATATATAGTTGGAGAACAAAATGTTTGCCCAATTTGTGGTGAAAAGACTGAAGTCTACAGTCGTATCACTGGTTACTATCGACCTGTTCAAAACTGGAATGATGGTAAGGCAGAAGAATTTAAAAACAGAAAGACTTACGATGTTGCTCATTCTGTTTTAAAACATGAAAAAGTAGTTACAGAAGAAACTAAACTACCTGCGTTTCAATTAGGAAAGCAACTTCTTCTCTTTACTACAAAGACTTGCCCAAACTGCAAGATGGCTAAAGCTCTTTTAGAAAAAGCTGGAATTAAATATGTGTTAATCGATGCTGAAGATCAAGCAGAAGAAACTAGAAAATATGATGTAAAAAAAGCTCCAACATTATTAGTACCTAATGGAGATACTTATGATCGTTATGACAATGTAAGCTTCATTAAGAAATATATTGAGGATCAAAAATGCTAGATTTAATTATTATTGGTGCGGGAACAGCTGGAATGACTTCCGCACTTTATGCTTTAAGAAGTGGTAAAAGCGTTCTTATTCTAGAAAAAGAAAATGTCGGTGGACAAATTGCTTTTTCACCAAGAGTAGAAAACTTCCCTTCAATTATGCAAATCTCTGGAAGTGATTTTTCAAACAACCTATTTGAGCAAGTTACTGAATTAGGAGCTGAATTCGAACTTGAAGAAGTATTAAAGATTGAAAAAGAAAATAATATTTTTAAAGTAACTACTGATTATAATGAATACACATCAAAAGCAGTTGTTATTGCAACTGGAGCTAAACATCGTCATATTAATGTTCCTGGTGAAGAGGAATTAATTGGTAATGGTGTTTCATACTGTGCAGTATGTGATGGTGCTTTTTATAAGGGTGAAGAAGTAGCATTGATTGGTGATGCCAATACAGCCTTACAATATTCTATTCTTTTGTCTAATTATTGTAAAAAAGTGTATGTTCTTACTTTATTTGATAGATTCTTTGGTGAATATAATTTAGTAGAAACATTAAAGAAAAAAGAAAACGTGGAAATTCATCACAATTTAAACCTAAAACAATTCATTGGTAAAGATAAACTTGAAGGATTAGTGTTTGAAAATACACAAACTAAAGAGGAGTTTAGACTTAATGTTAATGCAGTATTCATCGCTATTGGTCAAGTACCTGATAACAAAGCATTTACTAATTTAGTTGATTTAGACAAGAATGGTTATGTAATTGCCGATGAAAACTTAGAAACAAAAACTCCTGGCTTATTTGTTGCTGGAGACTGTCGTGTTAAAAAAATTAGACAACTAACAACAGCGGTTAGCGATGGAGCAACTACTGCAATTAATGCAGTTAGTTATATAGACAAAAACTTCTAACGAAATGTTAGAAGTTTTTCTTTTATTTATAAACAATC
>JAEDHQ010000135.1 GCA_016296945.1 Bacilli bacterium
AATAATACAAAGATTTTTTTGAGGTAAACTATGGAAATTTTTCTAAAAATATTATTTTTGTTATTAGCTTATCTTATAGGTTCTATCCCTTTTGGATTTATAATCGGTAAAATTAAAGGTGTTGATATACGAACAATTGGAAGCCACAATATAGGTTCTACAAATGTAGGACGAGCATTTGGTAAAAAATATGCAGTCCTTACATTCTTTCTTGATATGAGTAAAGGAGCATTATTTGTAATTCTTTTTAGATATCAAATAATAGATAATAAATATATGATTCTTGATCCTGCCTTATATGGTCTTATAGCTATGTTAGGCCATTCATTCTCTATTTATTTAAAATTTAAAGGAGGAAAAGCAGTTGCAACTGGTGCAGGTTTTATTTTTTCTTATCTTCCGATTACTATTCCAATCGGTGTGATTTGTTTCTTGATAATAATCAAAATATTTAAAATATCATCAATTGGATCATTAACAGCTACATTTATTACAGTTTTAATCGGGATCATTTTTACAATAATTGGCTATGACCCAATTACCAACGTTTCTATTAAATGGTATTTTATAATATTTGCTCTTCTTGCTTTATCATTAATATATATAAAGCATATTCCAAATATTAAAAGATTAATTCATAAAGAAGAATTAAAAGCAAACCAAATAAAAAATTAGGGTTTAACACCCTAATTTTTATTTATTTTTGTTGTTGTTTAACAGCAGCCATAACTTGTCTAACTTGTTTTTCAGATGGAGTTCTTCCCATTTGTTGATACATAACTCTAATCATTTTTTCATTAATTGGTGGATTTTTTTCTAAATACTTTGTAGTTACTTTTTTAGAAACTAATAATCCAGCAATAAATCCAACTATTAAAATACCAAGAAAGATTAAAATCCATCCCCAGAAAGGCATTGACCATAAATACGCTAACATTAACATAATCATTTCTCCTTATTTTTTATTTATTAGATTATACAATAAAATCAAAAAAAAATCAATATCAAATAAACAATAATAAAAGGCTTCTTCCTCTTTTGAGGTTGAAGCCTATAATAATTTTTTTTATTTAGTAAATTCTACACCAGTCAAGCCTAATTGTTGATTTTTAGTTTTAGTTGTAGTAATTGATAATCTTACATATTTCGCTTCAGCAATTGAGGCATTTGTAGAAATATCGCCAACAGCAGTAACCACTTCACTACATGTTGTCCACGTAGTGCCATCAGTTGAGAATTCAATATGAATATCTGTGAATACTTTTGAATCGCTCCATTTTTTTAATTTGAATGTTACACCACTAAATGAACTAAAATCTGCTTCGACAGTAACGTATACAGTATTGTTTTTTGCAGCAATTACTGGACAATCAGTAATAGTATTAGCTTGTTTACAACCATTAGATATTGTGAATTTACCATTTAAATAGCCATCACCCAATTGTTCTGATGTAACTACTCGTTCCGTATAACTTGTATCCCAATCATTAGCATAATCAGAAAAGTTTTTCACAAAATCATAATCAGAAGATAATAACGTTAATAAGTAAGCTTGATATGCTTTTTCTAATTCATCAACATCTGTAAATGGATTTAAATATGAACTAGCAATATTATCAAATAATTTATCAGATAATTTTTCTGCTGTATAACCATCAAAATAGTTATTATCCGCATTAATCCAACCTAATGTACAATTAGAAGCATCTTCAATGAATTGGTTAGCTTCGTTAGAATCCATCCAGTTGATATAAATATTATAATTAACATTTACTTCTAATGTTTCTTGAGTATAATCATTGAATCTTAAACGAACAGGATTCCATACACCACTTGGATCAACATTAGAATTATTCATTAAATTATGAATAATATTGAATGTAGAAGTACAAGCAACACCATTTGATGTACGAATATCAATTGCTACACAATCCATATCATAAATTTCGTTATCTTTAATTGTAAAGTTTCCGCTTCCATGATACATAAACATAATGAAACTTTG
>JAEDHQ010000011.1 GCA_016296945.1 Bacilli bacterium
AGTTTTAATTTTATCATTTATATTAATTGCATTTAATTTTTCAAAAGTTTTATTTGTTTCCATTGTTTGCTTATCTCCTTGATTCACTAAAAGTGGCGGTTACTTAATTCACCGCCACATATCATATAACTAAATTAAGCTAGTTTGTTTTTTAGTAATTGTTGGTGTTGATTCAACTGGAGTTGAATTGCTTGATCTACCTTTATCAGCAAGTTCTACATCACGAGCTTTATAAGCAGAAATTAAATCACTAATGGTTGCACCATCATATTTAGTTTCATCTTTAATTGGAGCAGATCCGCCTTCAATAAAGAAGTTCTTTGTTCTGTTTGTATATGTTCTAACAACACCTTGTCCAAAACCACCTTCATTTTTAGTTTCAGAAGTAACAGTTTCAACTTTAAAGTTTAAAGAACCATTAAGTCTAACTGTTTGACCAACTTCATAACCTTCAACGCCTGTGATAATATCTCTACGAGATGGATCAACGTGTAATACAAACATTGAAATTGCAGAACCATTATAATTGGCTTGAGCAATAGTTAAATCATAACGATAAACTTCTTCTTTTTTATTAACTTTTTCTTGAAGAGTTTTTACAATAAAACCGCTCATTTCCCATTTAGCATCATCGACTGCAGATTCTGCGACACCTTTAATAAAGCGTCCAGCTAATTCTTGAGCAGAAACGATTTGATTAAGGTTTGAAGAGAAATATCTATTTTCACGAATAGAACCTGTAATTTCAACCTTTTTGCCTTCTAATTCAGCCATTTTTGAATAAGATGTGTATAAAGCGCTAACTTTACCTGCACCAGTCATTTGTGAAGAATAGAAATCAATTTCAAATTCTTTTGTTTCACCATTAATGACAGATTGAACTGTGGCAGTTGCAGAAACGTAAGGTTGACCGTTCTTTGTGCTTGTGCCTAATTTGACGTCGGCTTTAACTAATCTACCGACTACCTTAAATGTGTTTACGTGTTGTAATTTTGTTTCTTCCATTTGTTTAATTCTCCTTTATATGTTTGTGGAATACTTTTTATTCTCTGCTACACTAGAGAACGAATTAATTATTAACTGAAAATTTGCGTCCAAATTCAGTTAAACGATATGTTTTATAATCTTTTGGTTTTGTTTCACCTTTATTATTAGTAAAATCTCTTGTAACTGGTTCCGCATTTTCGACCAATCCGTGTCTTACCAAAGAATTAAGAACAGGATAGATACCTCTAATACCAGTTAATTCGATCATGTCTTTTCCGACCAAAACTGAGTCATGGTCTTGCATGAAAACTAAAACTTTTTTACCATTATCTGTTAAAATAATTTGATCTTCCATGTAGTGTCTCCTTTTAATAATATTCAGTTCTTTAATTAATCGTGTAGCAAGATTACTTTTTTGAACTTATATATATTATATAACTAATTATTCATTTAGACAAATTTTTTCTCTAAATTATTGTGGTAACGACTCGAGTAGTCAATGAGGCACCAATTGCAGTACGACTCTTAATAGAAATCTTATCTCTTGAAACTATAATTGGTTTACCTTGTTTTGGTATTACATAAATACTTTCACGCGCAGCATCAAACTTACGCATAATAGTAGTATTTTCCGCAATCATTTGACCTTTATTACCACGATTATCGATAGAGAAGTCTTTAACAGGAGTAAGTTTACCCTTATTATCGTTTGTAACAAATAGCAAATTGTCACTATCTTTCACTACCGCCGCGGCGACAACGGACGTAAAGCCTGATTTGACGCCCACAGTTAATTTTGATGCGACAGTTAAATCTTTAATGGCTAACTTTAATATATTACGCTCACCATTAAACAATACGATATAGTCGTCATCATTACAGAACGCGGCATAAATTAATTTATCATCTTCTTTAAGTTTCATTATTTTTTCATTTACTTTTGTAAACTTATATTCTGAAACCGATGAAACTTTAATATTACCATTGGCAGTTACGGCAACAAATTTAGTTTGTCCGTCTTTTGCGGCCGCGCCAATTAGTGGCGCTCCAAGTTCAGTAATAGGTCTCATTTCTGCAGTTTCGGTATACCCAATAATATTCTTTACATCATAGGCAAACACAACATCAACTAAATTGTTATCAACAGGATTTAATCCAACTGTATTATGTAAGCCATCAGAATAAATGCGGAATTCTTCTTTTACTAAAGGTTTATCATTTAATACTCCTTCAATTGGTCTTGCATAATGAATTTCAGTTAATCTTTCATCTTTGCCAATAATGTTTTTCATTTCATCTAAATCTTTTTTAATCATATCATATCTAATGTTTTCATCTTCAATAATAGATTTTAATTTAGCAAGAGTTTCTTCTAATTCTTTTTCACTATCATTAAGTTCAGTAATTTCAAGACGTGATAAACGACTTAACTTCATATCTAAAACCGCAGTAGCTTGTTCATCATTAAGATCAAATTCTTTCATGATGGACATTTTCGCCGCAGCAGTAGTAGATGAGTTTCTAATTAAATTAATAAGTTTATCAATATCACTCATGCACTTTTGCAAACCAATAGTAACAGTTAACTTATGATTAGTTTTACCATAATCATTTCTTGCAATTTTTGTGATAATGCTACTTCTATAATTAACCCAATACTCAATCATTTGCTTTAAGTTGAGTAATTTTGGTTCACCATTAATAATTACAGTATTATTGATTTTTATGCTATCTGAAAGTCTTGTTTTTGTAAACAATATTTCTAAACACTTTGCAACATCTGCATCTTTTGCTAATGTTATTTTAATATCAAAGTTTCTTGGACCGGCCTTTTCAACATTAATATCTTCAAAAACATCATATCCATCATCAAGAACTAATTTCTTTAATGGCGCTTTAACGCCACTATCGATCTCAACTCCGTATGGAATATCGTGGAATGTAATTAATGTTTTATTACCTTTTTTACTAATGTCGTAATGCGCGGCAACTTTTACCGCACCATGACCAAGTGTATAAATATTTAAAAGTTCTTCACCATTAAGAATCATTCCTCCTGTTGGGAAGTCTGGTCCTTTAATAAATTGCATTAAATCTGCAATAGAACAATCTTTATGATCTAAGTAATATTTAATAGCAGCCGCAACTTCAGTATAGTTATGAGATACTAAATCTGAACTCATACCTACTGCAATACCTGAATTGTTTCCGCATAACAACCAAGGAAAACGAGATGGTAATACCACCGGTTCCATTTGTTCGCCACTATAGTTTGGTTTCATTTCTACACAGTCTTTATTTAAGTCCTCTAACATCAACATACCAATAGGACTTAATTTACATTCTGTATAACGTGACGCTGCTGCACCATCACCTAAGATATTACCAGCGTTACCTTGCATAGTAATAAGCGGATATCTTAATTTCCACCATTGACTAAGTCTAACTAATGCACCATAAACTGAAGAGTCGCCGTGTGGTGAATAGTGAAGTGCATCACCGACAACAGAGGCGCACTTTGTAGTTTTCTTCTCTGGATACAATTTATCTTCATACATTGTCCAAAGAATTTTTCTATGAATTGGTTTAAGATTATCTTCTACGCTTGGAATTGCACGGGCTTTAATAACACTATTGGCATAGACTAAGAAATCTTGTTTACTTCTATCGTCTAAAAAGCTCATGTATTATTCTCCTTGTTTATTATCTTCTTGTGCGGCCGCAGCCATTTCAGCCTCAGCTTGTTTTGCATAAACCTCAGTTAAACTAATTGGCTTACCATCAGCATCTGGAATTGTAACAATATTTTCAATTGTTGCTAAACGTTGGTTAAGGACGTTCATAAAACCGACAATCATTGATAATGACATATCAGGTGTAATTTGAACATCTTTCCAGCCTTGTGGTTGTGCATTTTGATTTTTTTCTTCTGCCATATAATTTCTCCTTTTTATTATCTATATATATTATACTAAATTATTTTAAGTTTGACAATTAATTTTTATATTATTAGTTAATTTTATTCATCAATATCATCATCTTCAAATAAATCTTCTGTTTCGATAGATGATAATTTATTTTTCATAATAAAATCACGTCTAAGTGATGGTTGTTTACCCATTAAAACATCATAAAGTTTTAATGTTTTTTCCATATCATCAGTAGTTAATTGAACTAACGTGCGGTGTTCTGGATTCATTGTAGTTTCATATAATTCGTCTGCATCCATTTCACCTAAACCTTTGAAACGTATGATTTCAGCAGTTTTATGGTTGCGAATATATTTTTTATACTCACTAATTTGGTTTGGAGTCCAATATTTAGTTTCTTTTGCGGTAACTGTCTTATATAAAGGTGGAACCGCAGCATAAACTTTACCTTGTTTAACAAGTTCAGGTAAGTGATGTAAGAATAAAGTGATTAATAGCAACTCAATATGGCCACCATCCGGGTCAGCGTCCGCCATAAGTATGATACGATTATAACGTAAATTATTAATGTTGAAATGATCACCGATGCCGCAACCTAAACAAGTAAGAATATTTTTAATAATATCACTCTTAATAATATCTGCTAATTCAAGTGAGGTACAATTCTTAATTTTACCACGAAGTGGCATAATTGCTTGAGATGAATTCTTTGTTTCTTTAGCACCACCTGCAGCAGAATCACCTTCACAGAAGAAGATTTCCGCATCAGTAAAATCACTAGCGTCGGCTAATTTCTCTGGTAAGTCACGAAGACTGTTCATTGACTTTCCGCCGCGAGCAATTTTTTCTTGAGCTTCACGTTTACGTTGGGCGGCTTCTTCCGCTTTCTGTTCAATCATTATTTTATCAAGAATTTGTTTTAATTCTTTTGGTTGTAATGTTAATTGTCCTACTGCCTTAGAACAGAATCCACGAGCACTTGGTGAGTTAAGAGTTAATTTTGTTTGTTCACCAAATAATGGACGTTCGCTCATTTTAATAGAAAGAACTAATACTAAACCTTTACGAACAATATCTCCGCTTAAGTTTTTATCTTTTTCTTTTAAAACCTCTTGATCTCTTGCCATCTTATTGATAAATGATGTATAAGCAGTTTTCCATCCAGTAACGTGTGTTCCGTTATTAGGAGTATATCCACCATTTACGAATGAATAAATTGTTTCATACGCTTTATCACAGTAGGCAAAGGCCATTTCTACTTCGCAAATTTCTTTATCATCATTTTCAATAGTGGTGTGGAAGTAAACTGGATTAGTAAGCATATTAAGTCCTTCTGACTTAATTTTTAACATATCTTTAATACCATTTGTATAATAGTATTTATATGTTCCAATTACTTTATCATCATCTAATTCAACTAATTCAAAAGTAATTCCATTATTAAGAAGGGCATGTAATTGAAGTTCTTCCTTAATTTTATCTATGTCCCATTTATTATTACCAAAAATCTTTGGATCTGGAACAAATTTAACAGTAGTTCCTTGACGATTACCGTGATATGGTTCAATTAATGGCTCTGGATCGTATTCACCATCATAAGACTCAAATCGGCAATGTTCACCATCTCTCCATACATCAATAGAAAAGTCTATTGATAAAGCATGAGTAACAGTAGCACCAACACCATTAAGTCCTAAAGAGGATTTATAGTTTCCTTGACCTGTAAATTTACCACCAGAGTGTAAGTTAGTACACATTTCTACAATAGCATAATTACCACTATTGTTAATTTTATATGGAATACCACGTCCATTATCAATGACTGCGGCAGAATTTTCACTTCTATCAATTTCTACTCTAATAAGTTTACCATAACCTGCGGCCGCTTCATCCATAGCATTAGCAACAATTTCAGTAAGCAAGTGATGCATACCTTGAGTATCATTGTTACCAATATACATACCTATTGATTCTCTACACGATTCACGATAATTTAAGGTTACGATACTATTTTCATTATAAGTTGTGTTTATCATTTAGTTCTCCTTTATATTTATTCTTAAAATACTATTATCTTCAAAAACTATAACACGATAATATTCACCATTTATTAAATTATCATCTATATTATCAGTAGTATTATCATTTAAAATATATTCAATATATTCAAACATATTTACGTTCCTTTCTTGTAAGTTTATTTATTTATATCAATTTCTTTTGTTCCTATTCCCTTAATATAATAATATCTAATTTTAGCGAATTTGTCAAGAAAATTTTTCTTTGTATTTATGAAGAAGTCATATTATCAATCTATTTTGATTCATTTTAAAAGGAGTTTTAGATTGGTTTTCATCTATAACTATATTATAGTATATATTTTTGAATAAGACAAGGATTTTATCACTATTACTCATAATCAACACGATATCGCCTTTTAGCAAAGGCTCGCGACGACAAGACTTAAACCCGCGCGGGAACGTTAGTGACCAAGATCAAATTAATTAAGAGCAATAAAAAAGAGTAGTATTTTAACTACTCTTCAATTTATTTTGGTTTCTTTTCTACAAGTATTAAATTAAGTATAACACCTAATACCATTGCAAGTGATACTCCAGAGAATGCGGCATCAAATAACCATATACCACTTACTCCTACAGTTAAAATAACACAAACAACAATTAAATTTTTATTGTTATTTAAATCAATTTTATTATTAATAATTGTTTTTAAACCAGAAGATGCGATGAAACCATAAAGTATCATAGCACATCCACCGAAAACACAACTAGGAATTGATTGAATAAATGCTTGAACAGGACCGATAAAGGATAATAGTCCAAGTGCGGCCGCAGCAACCGATATAACATAAACAGATGCTACACGAGAGAAACCAGTACAAGCAACACTTTCGCCATAACTAGTATTTGGAAGTCCGCAAACCGCAGTTCCAACCGCAGAAGCAATTCCATCGCCCAATAAAGTGCGGTGTAAGCCTGGATCACTAACTAAATCATGTCCAATAATATTTGATAATACTTTGTGGTCACTAATATGCTCAAGTAGTGCGCAAACAGCAACAGGAACAAAGAATAAACAAGTTTTACCTAAATTAGCCCATGACCAATCGCTTGATTGCCATTTAAGGAAAGTTAAATCAGGATACCAAGTCATATTATTAAAACTACTAAAATCAATAATTTTAACGCCACATAAAGTAAATATTAATGCAATAAGATATCCACCTAAAATACCAAATAGGAACGGAATATTCTTCATAAAGCCTTTACCGTAATGTGAAACCGCAGCAGTAATGAACATAGTAGCAATAGCAATTAAAATACCAATATTACTATGTGATCCACCAATTTGGGTATATCCGTTAATAAATGCGGCTAAATTAATACCAATAACGATTGTAACCGCGCCAATAACTGTTGGTGGAAAGATTTTATCTATTCATTTTACTCCTGTAAATTTAACAACAAGAGCAAATATTCCATATACGGCAAGAATAATTAATCCGCCGCAGAAAACCATTAAATAGTTATTACCGGCACTGTTTAATGCTAAAGCACCGCAAACAGCACTGACCGTAGCGCCGCAAGATGAAATAAATATTGGCGAACGGAATTTAGTAATTAGTTGATAAATAAATGTTCCAAAACAAGCACCTAATAAACAACTACTAACAGGAGTTCCGCAGATATTAGCAATAAGAACAGTTGCTACGAATACAGATAGTAATTGTTGAAGCGGATACAATATCCATTCCCATCATTTTTTAGGTTTATCTTTAATATCATATTTAAGTTGATTATTCATGATATTCGTCTCCTTTAAGCGCATTAAATAATTCTTGACTACTGCATACTAACTTACCATGAGTTTTAATTGCACCAGTAAGAAAAATATTTACATAACTCATTTGATTCTCACCCGGTTCTTTTTGCATAGCGGACATTTTCGCCGCGGCAACATTCGGGTTTTGGCAAGTAATATATCCTTCTCTACAATCATCATAAAGGGCAATTAATTTTTTAGAAGGATTTGCATCAATCATTTGAGTAAAAATGCCGATTTCGCATGTTGTTCCGATAGGTGGCATATCGCCAGATACTAAAGCAATTAATAAATCTGTTTCTTTTAACCTATTATAATCTCCCCAGTATATATCGTAAGAAGTTGCGCATTTTGTTTTATCATTAATTTCTTTGTTTCTATGAGGAACGTAAATATCCGCATTAGGGAAAATAGGTTTAATATTTTTATAAATGTAATCTAAATACATTCTATCACGTTCTGTAAAAATTGGTCCTGCCAAATAAATTTTCATTAATCATTTTCTCCTTTATCATTACTACTGTTTTCTAATTCAATTAAGAACATAACTGAATAACAAGCCAAATCTCGGATAGTATCTTCAACTGATTCAAAATCATTATGATTACCCTTGATAAGATTTGTTAATCTGTCTAATTTATTATGAAGCGGCACTAATCCTGCCATTGGTCCTAAATCACGATATAGTTTACCAAAGCTATCTCCATAATTAGAATTCTTTTTTGCATAAAGATTTGCCATTTCATTTACAATTTCATGAAATCGCTCAATTTTTTCGTTATTTGTCATAAATATTAAGTTTCCTTTCAATTCATTTAAATTAGTATATTAAACCTTTTTCTATCTGACAAGTTTTACAATTAAAAAAAGACCTGACCGTAGTCAAGTCTCAGTATTTAATGATATAGGAAAAACAATTAATAATTAAAATAACCAAAAATTATCAAAAAATGTATCGAAAAAATCTTTACTATTAATTGTTAAATGATATGAATTGTGTTCTTTAATGAATTTATTAACTAAATCATTATATTTTTTACGAGCAACTTTTAATTCTTCATAAGCCTTATTAATTTCATCAGCTTCTTTTTTAATTAAAGCGCGTTCTTTTTCTTTTTCCGCATTGGCTTTATCGTATTCCTTTTCAGCTGCAATGCATTCTTTTTCTGTTGAGTATTCTTTTTTTGTCTTTTCGGAATAATATTTTGTAATCATAATGTACCTCCTATTGTACTTAAATAATTTGACGTTCCTATCCGTCTATAATATTCCTATATCACATAAATAATATATTAATGTTGTTTTATTCTGTCAAAATTAATTCTTCTGGAAAACCCTTACGATATAAAAAGATATGAGAAATATTTTCAAAAAATCTATCAGTAACTTCTTGGCCGTCCCAACTGCGGAACCAATTTCCATCTCTTTTAATACATAAGACATCGTGATTTTTAGTGCAAATATTAATAGCAGTATCAGTGTCATTGATATCTACTTGTTTATTTAAAGCGTTTAAAACAATATCTTTCATATTATCTTTAACAGCAATAGAATATAACATAGGTTTTTTAGAACGATCTACGCTAACTAAACCTCTTTTCTCCATGGCGTTTAATGTCGCCGCGGCAAGTCCTAATTCCTTAGCAGTATGCCAACCAGTAGGTAATGTTAAATAAAGTTCTGTATAATTCATTTTATTCTCCATTGCTATTTAAATCTGTTCTTAATCTTACAAGGCTTGCATGGCGCAATTTACCTAAATCGTTAATACTCATCGCTTTTACTTCTGCCCATAATTCTCCCGCAGCAATTTTAGCTTGAGCTTCATCAGTAGCAAGATAAGCGCGATCATCATCAGTAAGTCCAGAAGTAACATCAGTAGTAATACCACTTGGTAAGACTACTGTAATGCCATTTTTCCAACCCATGAAGTAAGGTTTAGTGACATTAACACCATCAATTTTATATTGCCAATTAGCGGCAAAATCACCATCATATAATTTATTTGGTTCAATAGTATCAATAACTTTTAAATCCATATGAGGAAGGCTTTGTTTCAACTTTAATGTTTTCCAAGCAGTGCGAGTTCCTGACATATAAGGATTATCTTTTCTTTGAATAACTAATCCTTCTCCGCCTTCACTAATAATTTCATCCGCCCATTCTAAAAAATTTTCATGATGTTCGTCTATATGACATAATTGCGTCATATACATAATATTAGATGGAAAAACGCAATCCATCATTAATTGAGAAGCAAATTCAAAACGCTTTTCATAAGGTTCATTAGTATCATCATAGCCACCTAACATAAGTAAATCAAATACTAATGCTTTTAATTTTTTATCTTTTTGTCTTTCAACAGCCTTTGCTGGTAAACATCTTAAAATTGTACCAACAGTATTGGCATTAGTGCCAGGTTCATCCCAACAAATTTCCGCAAGTAAGACAGTATTATCAGGAAGTTTATCCATTTCTTCACAAATATGAGGAAGTTTCGCAGTATAATCACCATAAGCACCTGTAACTTTACTGATACTTCTACTTCTGATAAGATTATTTCCTTTTGAATAGTGAATTAGCATAGACCAATCACCATCTTTTTTAACAGTAGCAATATATTCGTCATTTTTATTATTTATCATATCACTACGTTTTTGTGATTCAGTTTCATTATTGTAATATTTCATTGGTTCCATCATCGCAAAATCATTTATTGTTTTCATTTATTAGTTTCTCCTTTTAACTTATATAAATATTATACATTATTTATATGACTTTATCAATAAAAATTTTTATTCTTTCAAATAATTTTGTCTGTAATCATAGATTATTTGATAAAATCCCTAGTCTATTTGAAACACAAATATTATATCTCCAGTAATTATATTATATTAAATAAAAAAGACTTAGTCAAATAATTTTTTAACTAAGTCAAAGATTTTTGTATATAATCTAATATTTCTATAGGTTTAATATTAAATTCGGATAATCCTCTTGGAATTTTTAAGTTAGGACCAAAACAGATTTGGTCTTTTAATTCTTTATCAATTGGTATTGAATTAAATCATATTCCAAATATTTCTTTATCATTCAATTTACCATAATATATACTACCTACTTTGCCGTTATTAACAATAAAATCATTATATAAAGACATATAAGATAAATTATATTTTTTCGTAAAAAAATCACGTACTATACTTAGAAGTTTATCTTTAATATCAGTATTTATTGTCGCTATAAATAAACTATTAGGAGGAACTAAAATCGTTCCTCCTGCGATTGTTTTTAATGGATAGTATAGTATTTTATTATTTTTTGCTATATTAGATACTACATCATATTTTAAATCGTAATTTTTATATCCAGAAAAAATTATAGTTTCGTCAGATACTGCATAATAAATGCCATCTTCTAAATCATTAGATAAGAAATTATTAATTGTGGTTTTTTTTAATATCTTCATAATACTACCCATAATGCATTAGATGGACCTTTATCTTCAGGATATAATAAACCTATATGATTATAATAATTAAGAGATATTTTTATATTTTTTATATCATCTGAGTCTAATCTAAGTGCGGTTTCAATTGTTTTATTATACATATACATATTCTCACCTTTTAAGCCATAGATTGTATTAGGAAAAATGCCTGCAGTTGATGTTTGTAAAATATTTTTATATAATTGAATAGAAGGTATATCAATAAAATGTGTCTGACTTAAAGAAGTTTTTATAAGTTCAACTGATAATTTTGGATCTGATAAATTTATTTGAGGAGAAATATCTTTAATATATGGTATATCTTTTAAAGTTATATTTATAGTGTATTTACCAGTTCATGGAGATACAGAATACTCGCCTTTTCCAGGATTAAAATTAAAATAATCTCCCACTGCCGCATATGATACTATACCTCTATGATCATATGGATCAACAATTTCATTGTAATCACCATCTATTGAACCTGTAGTTGGTCGTGTTATAGTAGTTGTCTTTAATGATATAGTTTTAGTTTTAATTATAGATTTATATAAATTATATTTTTTATCTATTGGAACTAGATTTGCACCATATATACTAAAACCATCTGTTATAAATATTGGAGATTCTACATTAGTATCAAGTTCATATATATTAATACTATTAGTAAAATCTAATTCGTGATTTGAAGAAAGATTTCCTTTTATAAGATATGCACTATCATCAAGATCATTAACATATGTATATCCTGACTTTATTGATTGAAGATTTTTAAGTTCTAATATTTCATTAACTTGTATTGGATTTTTGGTTATGACTTTACCTGGTGTTCTAACATAAATAATAATATGATCTCCATCTCTATATTCTGGTATATCATTTCAAGTTATACCATCTTTACTGATTAATAGTTTATTTGATGAATCTTTTTTTATTTGTAAAAGACTATCATTCATAGGTAAATTTTCACCATTAAAAATTAAGATAGGTTTACAAAAATTTCATTTTTTTGTTTTATTTGATTTAAAAGGATTAATTTCAGACTCAGTTATAAAACGACCTTCTTCATTAGAATGCTCTTCGATTGCCTCTTCATAATATCCTATAGAACTAACTGGACTACCTTGAATATTAAAATATGGTACTGCATATTCTTTAATTAAACTATAATCTAATGGTTTGTCATTTATAATTTTTACTTCATTTGTTTCAAAATGTTTGAATTCATTAGATGTAAAATCCAAGTATTTTCCAATATAAGGTTCATCATTTATACGGTAACTATTTCTATCTAAATCACCTTTATAGACTTGAAGAATTTCTCAGCCTCGATAACCATAAAAACCAACAGGGAAAGTAGCAACTCCATCAATAATCTTTATAGCTTGAGGATGTTCGTAACTATGATTATGAACACAATCACCTATTATAGAGTATACTAGTCTAGAACCTCTTCTGTGTTCATCATGACTTACTCAATTTGTTACTACTTTATAAAACTTAATATAGTAATCGTATGTATCAAAATTACCATTAGGAAAACGAATTCTACATTCTTCTGTAATGTGAAGACATTTCTTTTGACCTCATATATCAAAATTCTGTGCCTTATTGTAAATATACATTTCGGTATTTTCAGAAGAATATGCGCCAGATAAAAGTTCCGCATTAGGATTTAATTGTTTATATCATTCTACTCCTGAATATTGGTTAATAGCAATACGAGTAGAATCGCCATAATTCTTATTTAATTTAGACATATTAAAATCCTCCGAATACCTTTTTATTCATATAAACTTTAAACAATAATTCAAATTGTTGCCAATTTATGACTAATAAGTTATCTTCCGCTCTAGTCATAGAAACATATGCAATATTTAAGTCTTCAGTTGAATTAATAGTTGCATCAATACTAATAACACTTGGATATTCTAAACCTTTTGCTTGATGAACAGTATCTACATTATAGTATCCTAAATCTTTAATCGCCTTCACTTGTTTATTTGTGCGGCACAAAATCATCGGTTCAAGTTTCATAAAATTATCTAAAATCTCTGGAACTTTCTGACCAAAATTTTTTGAACCGCTATTATATACTCTTCCAAAAGGATTAATTACACATACTTGTCCGCCATATCCACGACTACATTGAATAGAACTTTCATGCGAATACATAATTTCACTTATATAACAACTTTCTTCGCATTCGGCTTTATCATATAATTTAGCATAAACAGTAGTAGCATAATCAATAATTTCTTGATAACTACGATAGTTGTATTTTAATTTGAAAACTTCAAAGTTATCTAACTTTTTAAAGACAGCACCATCGGCTCCTCTAAATTGAAAAATACTTTGCGCTGAATCTCCAATAAAGAATTTTTTCTTCGCATTAACTAACTTAAAAATAGCAAGTTGTGTTGAATCTACATCTTGGAACTCATCAACAAAAAGAGCATCAATGTCATTAATAGTTTCATTGTAAGCTATAAGGACATTATATAAATATAAAGGATAATCAGTAAAATCATATAAATTATTGTCTTTCTTGTAGTTAATATAACGTGTCTCTAACGCATTTAATGTGCGGCGATAATTATCACTGATATCCATTTTTTTAGATCCAGTAATATATGAATAAAGGATATTAATATTAACCGATTTAACTTTTGAAGTTAGTAGGTATTTATTTGTTAATTCGGTTAAGATAATTTTAATTTGCGGTTCCTCTAATATACGAACCTTAAAATCATATTTAATTGCCAAGTCATTTAATCTTTCTCTGGCTCATACGTGAATTGTAGTTACATTTACATCGTTCACGCCTAATTCTTGTAATCTACTTTCCATTTCGGCACGAGCAGCACGAGTATATGTGATTGCACAAATTTTATCATTTAAATTATAATATCTATATGTAGAAATCGCCGCGATTAAGGTTGATGTTTTACCTGAACCCGCAGAAGCCTTAATGAGAACATTCTCCGCTTCGCTTTCCGCGGCCGCACGTTGGAATTCGTCTAATTTAGCTAAACTTTTTGAATAAGAACTTTCGTCAGTAGTTAAACAAAATCCTTTATTCATTAGTTGATTCCTCTTTAAATTTTAAATCGTTTTTATATTGTTCTTTAATATCTTCAAGGTGCGGATCAGTCTCTAAGTATGCGCTTAAAAATTTCGCCGCAGCAGGAATATTATGTAGTGTCATAGTTGAGGCCGCAGCATCATAAAATTCCAAGTTTTTAACTAATTCAGGAACATCTTTAAACGCTTCTTTAAGTTTTTCAACATATAAATCTTTATATTCTAAATCTACTTCTGTATCTTGGAAATTAAAAATTTTATCAAATTCATAGTCAGGTTTAATATTACCAATTAATAGAAAATCTTTTTTCGCACTTTCTTGTAATTTATACATCTCACGTGCCTTAATAATTGTTCCAAAAGTAGCAATATTCCAATGTTTAGGTAGGTCATTTCCTAATACCATTTTACCAGTTGCAAGTTGCCATTCGGTAAACATTGGCATTACAAAGGTATTATCTTTTGCATTTTGACTAAGATTTTTATACAATTCTGTCGCAATATAAGACCATTTCTCATCTAATGGCATTAAAACTAATATTTTCATAAGATTCTCCTTTCGAGAAGAACACTAATTATTAACTACTATTCTTCTAATTTTCTACGTGATTTAACCGCCAATAAATCGGCATAATTATTAAATTGATTATCGCTATGACTTTTTACTTTAATAATTGATAAATCTAATTTATTTTTTAATTTAATATACAAAGCAACGATACGACGCCATAAATCTTGATTCTTTACATCTTGTTTATCACTAGTGCGCCAACCATTACTCATCCATTTACTATACCAACCTTGCGCGAAACAATTAGCGATATAGGCGCTATCGGTATAAATTGTAACTTTAGTATTTCCTGTTTCTATTGTATCACTATTTTCTAAGGCACTTAAAAATGCCATAAGCTCCATACGATTATTAGTAGAATATGGTTCATAACCAGTTTGACTGTCAATGATATTACCATCTTCAACACAAACAGAGGCCCAACCGCCCATTTCGGTCTTAGATGAAAAAGATCCATCAGTATAAAAATCTAATTGTCTATTCATTTTCTTTTGTCTCCTTTGTATCAACCAACATATAGCAGTAGTTATTACAATTTATAGTAAGATTAAATACATCAGTAACTGTTTTTGTATTAATTGCGCGTTTAAGTAAACCCATACTAATATGCGCGCATGATAATTGTTCCGGCACATCTAATCTTCTTTCTCTTGGACGACCACCAGTAGTAATAAGATTTTCAAAAAATGCAATAACAAAGATATTTACCAAACTTATAAAATCGTCTTCGGTAATCTTTTGTTGCGGCAAAATTTCGATATGGTATTGTGTGGCGATAGCAGGTTTATTCTTAAATAGTTTTTTGCAAGCTTCTTTAGCCTGTGCCTTGATTTTTGCCGCGGCATTGGTAATGTCCACAGGAACTTCTATAGCAAATTGCTCATAACGAAATTCTTTTTCAATTTTTAATTTCTTTAAATCTATGAAGAGCATTTTTCTTCTCCTTTTTGTTTTTCTAATTTCTTTAAATATGTAAATACACTTACTTCTGCTCAAACATCGTTATAAGCATTATGAGCAGCATGAACATAATAACCAGATTCTTCCGCAATATCAACTAAAGTTAAATGATTTTGACGTTCTAAGATGCGGCGACCATTCATATAAGTGCAGTAGCCATCAATTGGTTTATTATTGTATGTTAATAAATTAATACCAGAATTATTTAATACGATGCGGTCATTTTTTAAACCATGACTAATTACTTCGATTTCATTTAATGGAATATCCATTAAAAAATCTTCCATAATAAGCATTTTAGCATCTGATAGCGGAATTCCATTTTCTTCTAAGAAACTATTAGTAATACTAGTATATTCCATAAATGGATAACATACTTTTCTACTAACATAAGTATTTAAACTTCTAATTAATTGATATGTTTCATCATCAATTCGTTTAAATAATAAGCCTGCAAATTGAACTAAATCTTGATTACTAAATTCTAAATCTATAAATAATAAGTAATTGTGATTTTCATTATAAGTTTTTATTATCATCGCAATACTCCTTCATTGAAATATCAAAGTATGCCGGTTTCATTCTACCCTCATCCCATACAATATAACTTTCAAGAAATTTTAAAGAATCTTCAAAATTATCAAATTCTAATTGAAAATCGGCGTTATTTGTTTTTAATGTCATTTTAATCATATTTTCTTCCTTTATTGTAATTTTATTATAGTTATAGTATAAAAACAAAAACTCTTCTTGTCAATATATTTTATCAATAAAAATAAGCATCACTAAATTTGCGGCCGCAGCAGTAGTAAGTTAAGTTATATATGTATATAATGAGGTATAAATTATGAATAAATTAATTATTAAACGTATTTTATTTTATGTCTTATCTTTTACTTGGGGATTTATTATGTCATTTATTGGTTTATTCCCTATTGTTGTATTAGCTTGCATGAAAAAAGTAAAAGTATTTCATGGCAGACTTTATGCAACTGTTGGTAAAAATTGAGGTGGTCTTGAATTAGGATGTTTTTTCATCTGCGGCGAAAATTGCCAAACAGAACATACAATGGCTCATGAATGTGGACACGGAATTCAAAATATAATTTGAGGTCCTTTAATGCCATTTGTAGTATGTATTCCTTCTGCAATTAGATATTGGTATTTTGAATTTTATCGCCGCAAACACAATAAGTTCCCATGCGAATATGATGCCATATGGTTTGAAGGACAAGCATCTAGATGGGGTAAAAAATACGTTTTAACTGACCGTATTTAATATATACTTGAAAATAATTTCTTTATTTTTGATTTTTGACGTTATATCCCTTATTCTAAAATTAGATATAAAATTGGAGGTTAAGTATGTCAACATATAATAGAAAATTTACAGAATATGCTTTACTTCCAAATGGAGCATATCCATTAGATGCTAGAAGTCATTTTGAAGATTTTGCAGAAGCATATAATTCTGTTATAGAAGAAAAAGTTGCTACTGCAGAAGCACCATATAATGAGTTAGTTAATAAAAGATATTATGTTGGTCAAATTATTACTACAACCAAATGCGGCACTTGACAAGTTACTAATAAAGCGTCTATGACTTTATATTTTGGTCTAGATGGGAAAACTGCTTCAGGTGTAGATAAGTATTATGTTAGATGAGGCGAGAATACAATATCTAGTAATATATCATTTTTATATGCAATTAAATTGCCCAATAAATTTAATATATTTCAAACAGATGGTATTCAAGTAACTAACGTATCCTATACAGCAGTAAATGAAAATGGTCTTTATCGTTCTACTGATTTTAATTCTTGTTTAATACCTTTTAGTGGTAGCGGTGGATCATCTTCAGTATCAATTAGTGGAAATGCACCAATTACTATAGATGATAATAAAATTTCTTTATCAATAGACACTAATTCAGGATTATTTATTGATAATGGCGCATTAGCTATTAAAACAGGAAATGGTATTAAGGCAGTAAATAATGAATTAACATTATCTATTGGTTCTGGTTTATCATTTGATGAAAATAAATCTTTATACGTAATTGGAAATCATAAAACAGTTGAACAAAATGAATCTTTAAATTCTATTCCAACTAATAACTATATATATCAAAAAATTTAGGAGGCTAATTTATGGCAGACAATATTGCTAATAAAATTATGGATAGCACAAGCATTGTTAAAACTCAAATACAACAAAAAACTAATGCTGGAATGGTTGCTATTCGACCAGAAACAGAAACAGATATTGTTGTAAACAATAGCGGAGTTACAGGAGAAACCGTAACAGATGTATTAGATAATGCACTTAATCTTACTGCGGGACAAAATATTAGTATTACACAAAATGAAACAGGTGTAGAAATTGCTTTTACAGGTAGTTTGGCACCAAACGTTAGTGTTGAAGGAACAAGTCCAATTACTGTTTCATCATCAGTTACTGATACCGCGGCGACATATACAGTAGGCGTAAATGACGCATCTACAAATGCAAAAGGTGTTGTTCAATTAAATAGTTCTACATCTTCAACAAGCACTACTACTGCTGCGACACCAAGCGCAGTTAAAGCCGCATATGATTTAGCAAGTGGTAAACAAGCCGCCTTTACTGACGGATCTGCGACAATTGCGACAGCAAGTAATGGAGTAATTACTATTAAAGCAGGAGTATCACAATCTGGTGGTAAAATTAGTAATTCATCTGGTAGCAATGTTTCAACTTATACTACAGCACAAATTGACTCTTTAGTTGCGGGATTAACTAAATATTTAGGCACAGCAACTGATGTTAATAATTTAATTGAAGCTTCTTCAGCGAACGCAGGTGACTTCTTTAGAGTTACATCTCAATTCTCATCTAGTGGTTGGGGAACCGCACACGTTGGTGATATTGTTATTCTTAAAAAGGATGCACCAGCTGGAGGCTTTGCAACTCTTTCTAACTGGGAAATAATTCATACTGGTGATAATACTTCTTATGGTATTGTTAATAATACTACAGATGGTCTTGCTCCAAAATGGAGTACTTCAGATGCAACAAAAATTGCAAGCGCAAATTATGTTTTAATGAATGATGGTAGTAACGTTAAATGGCGTCAATTACCAAGTACAGCATTTTCTGATAATAATACAACCTATACATTAAGTAATGGCGATACAGCCAATACTGTTAAATTAACACCATCTAGTGGTTCTGCGCAAACAGTAACTATCAACAACGTAGCACATGCTAGCAGCGCTGATCAAGCTTCAACAGCGACTAAGGTTGCTAACTCATTGACAATCAAATTAAATGGCGGATCAACCGAAGGATCAAATCAATTTGTTTATAATGGTTCAGCAGCAAAAAGTGTTAATATCACTCCATCAGGCATTGGCGCCGCAGCAAGTTCACATACCCATGGCAATATTACGAATACCGGTACATTACAAACCAATGATATTACTATTGCTAATGGTGATAAATTAGTTGTAACCGATTCAAGCGATAATGCTAAAATTGCTCGTTCTTCAGTTTCTTTCGATGGTTCAACAACAACTAAAGCATTAACACCAAAAGGAACATGGGCTTATTTTGCTCAATATATTAGTTCTGGCGTAAAAGCAGATGGTAAAACCGCTATTGCTTCGGCACCATTAGCCAATGGTACCATGACACTTGGTGACTCAGGTGTAACTCCTGGTGTCTACTGTGCATTACAAGTTAACGCTAAAGGTATTGTTACTGCTGGCGCACACGTCATCAAGATGTATGAAAATGGTGCTACAATTGGTCCAGAACTTGTTACCGGTGGTTTTGCATTTATAAAAATTTAATCATTCACAAATCTACTATAAGAGGGTATAAAGCCCTCTTTTATTTTTGATAAATAAAAACGAAAATGATATACTATGGTATAGAGGTATAAAATATGGCAGATGAGAAAATTAATTCAACAGCGAATAATATTAAAATTAATATAGATAATTTGTCTTATGTAGATTATTTATGAACTCAACGAACAAGTGATAATGCAATTCAAGGCATTAGACTTGATAGACGCAATTTACCACTTAACTTAAATGCAGATAAATTAGGCGGCAAAGATCCATCTTATTATCTTAATTATAATAATTTAACAAATAAACCAACTATTCCTACGGTTAATAATGGTACTTTAACTATTCAAAAAAATGGAACTAATGTAAAAACCTTTACTGCCAATCAAAGTAGTAATGTTACTGCTAATATTACTGTTCCAACAAAAGTTAGTGATTTAAGTGATGCAAGCAATTATATTAATACTAGTAATACTGCTCAAGCAAAGACTGGAGACTTAACTCTTAGTGGTGCTTTATATAATGGACCAGCAAAGCCAAGTGGTGGTAATGTTGTAATTGCTCCTCCAGTAACTGCTCAAAATAGAGCATCATATATGACAGGTGTCAATATCGTTAGTGGTGCAAGAGATGATTTTTATTGTGCTAATTTAAGAACAAATTTTTGGAAACACTCTGCAAAAGTAGGAACACACAATTTTACCGAATGGGAGTCAGGAGCTTTATATAATGGTGTAGGGTCAGATGGTTTATATTTTAAACTAGCAGATTACCCAATTTCAGACTCAACACCATTAGTTATTCAAATATGTTCTGGTGATGATACAAATGGTTATAAGTTTGTTGATCATACAGATGTTATGCAATGTATGTTGCATGCTCATACTTTTACTAGAAATTATTATTTCTTAACTAAATATAAGGTAGAAGTTTTAGGTAAAGCAGGTTATAATTCAGCAGTTCTTCCTGCAAGTGAATTGACTTGGTACACAATTATAGATAGAAGTAATGTTCATGATGATATAGAGGGGTTAACATTCAGACCTGATAATCAATCAGTAACAGGTAGTGGTTATATTTCATTTAGGGGTTTAAGAATTACTATTTATGGTGTTCAAACAAATGACACCCATTGGAGAATTAGCGCTATTCAAATGCTTAACCAAAGAGGTGCTGGTGTTCCAGCAAGTGCTGTTGGTGCTTTACCTTTAAGTGGTGGTGATGTCTGGGGACCAGTAAACATAAATAATTATTTATATGTTAATAATAGTTTAAGAACTCGTTATATTTATCCAGAAATAACTGGTTCTTATAATATAGGACATAATAATTATCGTTATAATGAGGCTCATATAAATACTATTTATGAAAATGGAACGTCATTAGTAAACAAATATGCAGCCAAATCACATACTCATAACTATGCGGGATCTGATTCAGCTGGAGGTGCCGCTAATAGTGTTAAAAAGAATTTAACTATTGGTGGTGTAATTTATAATGGCTCTACTGCAGTAAATATTCCTTATGGTTCAGGCATAATGGAAATATCATCTACTACATCAACACCTGGAACGATATCACAATTATCAAGAGCAGATCATATTCATAAAATTGATCTTGCGACTGGTGATTCAAATGGTCAAGTAAAAATTGCAGGTACCAATATTGATGTTAAAGGTTTAGGAAGTGCAGCATATACTAACTCAAATGATTATGCTACTCCAGATTGAACTAAAGAACATTGGGCTAAAGAAATAAACACTCAAGATGTTCGTATTTGAGGATTAGATCAAGGCATTTATAAACTTACATATGGAATGGATTCAACAACCCCTAAAGACCACATAGTAAATATTTATTATAATGGAGAAACAGGAACTGAAAAAAAATCTATATCTCCTACTCCTTTATATTTATATGTTGATGCAGTTAACGCAACTGCTGCTACAAGAATGACTAGCTGAAGATTATATCTTCATTCAGGTACCATTTTCAAAGGAAGAACTACTTCTAAAACCGGTACGATTGAGCAAGGATGAGCTATTTCTTATATTACTAAATTAAACGGAGCAACTACTGCAAATGCCATTTACGCACCAACAACATCTGGAACTAGCGGACAAATATTACAATCAAACGGAGATAGTTTAGCGCCTACTTGGGTTGATATACCAATTAGAACTTATGAAGGCCCAACCTATGGTACATGTTATACAATTGATGCGCCAAATGGTAACTATTCAATGCAAATTGGTGATAGTGGTTTTACTGTTGATAGCAGCACTCCTGATGGTCAACCATCAAATATTTTACAAGTTAATGAAAATACTTTCATTTATAATGACAGTGAGACAGTATTACATACTGGTAATGCAACAAAAATGGCTAGTTTTTATGCCCATAGCGCAAATAGTTATGTTGATATTAGAACAAATCAAGGTTCATTAACAACAAATGGTATTACAATTATTGAAAGAGGACAAATTAGTCTTGCTGGAGTTACTAATTTATCATTAGCACATTCTATGCCGAATACTAATTACGCTTTATTTTTTACTGAAGTTCATGCTAGTGCAAATACCGTATATACACCAATCGTAAGATCTAAAACAACAACCGGTTTTAGTGTATATCTTGGTTCAGGTGGTCTAATTTATGATTATGTAGCAATTTATGTCGGATAGGAGTTTAATTTATGGAAAAGAAAAAATTTTATTATAATGAAATAACAAAAGTCATTGAAGTTACACCATTTTATGATGAACAAATAGAAAAAGATTTACCATATATTGAATTAACATTTGAAGAATGGGAAAAAGCATTATCTTGTTGTAAATATGGGTATAGAAAAGCCTTTATAAATAATGAAATTGTTGAAGTTGAAGACGAAGAAGTAATGAATAGTGATGAATATAAAGAACTTATGAAAGATATTGAAATTGAACAATTAAAACAATATTTAACCGAAACTGATTATGTAATTGCCAAACTAAATGAGGCAAAGATAGAAGATGAAGGTTTATTTAATTCATTAAAACTTGAATATAGTGATATTCTTAACAAAAGAAAAGAAGCAAGAGCTAGAATTAATGAATTAGAACAATAATTTGGAGGCAATTATATGGCAAAGAAATTATTAAAAATTAAAAATCCTATTACACCAACTAAAAATGCCGGCGGAATATATAACCACCATACAGATAGCACAATTGATGTCCTGTATGTAAGTGATATATATACTTCAACATATGCTGAAACAAACAATAAAGTTGTAGCCAAAGATTTTGCAAATCACGACTCTCTTGGTTTATCAGACAGTAATTTTGGAACATCAGTGCCTGGCGGTGTTATCTTTACATTAGATGATTTATTAATTCATGCAAAAAATACAGATAGCGGACGAAATAGAGTAGTAAAAATTCAAGATAGCACTTCAACAGATGTAGATTTAACAGTAGATTTATTAAGAACAGAATTTGGATACAAATATATTGTATTAACTACTCCTAATGCTTTGGTTTTTGATTTATCTGAAGATAATATTAATGCGTTTAACAATTGAAAACTAACCAATCCTCTAAGTATTGATTCATGTATTCAAGCCGGATTTTTAGTAAAACCTTATAAAGCTTTTAAAGATTACGATAGAATTGTTGTTTGAGTTCCAAATATAGAAGCATATACTGGAACATTACCAGAAGGTGATAGTGAATTAGTTGGCAGTTCTGGCACGGTCTATAATATTGAAGTTCCTTCAGTAACAAGAAATATTTTTGAAAGAAATCCTACTAAAATGACACCTGTCTATATGTATAATTTCAAAAATTATAACTTAAATATTGATGAAATAGAACAAGATATAACAATTGACGCCGGATATCAATTTTTAATTAAAAAGACTGGTACCGTTAATAATTACTATACTACTTTAGTTGTGAAAGATGAACTTGGATGAAGTAATAATTCAAATCATTTGCTTTCAGAAATTTATGGTTGTGTGCAACAAACAAGAGTAGACGAACCAACATTAATTAAATATGGAAGATATAAAAATTATATTGCGGCATCAGAAGGTTTCATGCCTGAATATAGTTTAATTAGCACTTTCAATAGTGATTTTAATACAGAAGCAGATTTTTATTTAGAATCTCCTCTTCTAGATAGAGAAGGATCAGCTTATTCTTACTATAATGTGCAAAATGTTTATATGACATCATCTTTTACATATTTATGCAAATTAAATCAATATCTATACGAATGTAATCTTACTAAACGATTAGATGGAAGACGCACTATTTATAAATGGACTAATACACAAGTTAGAAGATGTTTAACAGATGTAAGAATTAAACAAGGCGATTATGCAAAACAAACTGTTATAGTAAATTCTAATGGTGACGAAGTTATTAAGCATCCAAAATTAGTGGTATTAAACATATAATGAAATTGAACAACATTAAATAATACTAATATATTATTAATGTAGATAGAGAATAATATTTCCTATTTACTATTCATAAACGATTACGCATACACGAGACAAGACTCAACTACGCTGCGGCGAAAATTGAGGCAAAGCTCGTGTTTTTTGTTATCTAGATCCGAAACGTGATAACTATACTTAATACAAAGTAGTTTAATGAATATGGCAAGCAATAAAGATATATTTTATAACATATTAAAAGAGAATTAGATAACTTCCTTACTAAAACTCCTTTATTTTGAACCTTTAGAGATTCAATTTTTCAATTTATTGTTAATTACATAGAACTATATGTAAATGCCTTCATTGAGGGCGATATGCTCAATATTGATATGGGTGCAGATTTCGCCGCGAAGGAACTGGACTCCAAGATTCAAAAGTTTAAAGGATGGATAAACTAATTCAAGAATGAATGAACTCAAGGGCAGCATAGGCTGCTCTTTTATTTTGCAAATTTGCCGTTTTATATTATTAATAATATACTAATAATAGAATATTGGAGGTTTATTTTATGGCAATTGATAAACTTGTTACCATGAACGGATTAACAACTTATACTACTGAACTAAAAAAGTATTTAAATAGCAATTATTATACAAAGAGCGAAATTAACGATCAATTATCATTAGAGAGCTTACAAAGAACATTACAAACGAAATTCTTGCTTACAGATACTGCAAAGAATTTATATGTTTCTAAAACACAGCCAAATACAATTGCAAGTAATAATACCTTTACAGGTGTTAATTTACTTACTACTGCAATTGCAGATGATGCCGATCCAAAAGTAGTTGTAAATAAAGAATATGTTGATAAACTTAAATCTCTTTCATTAATAACTGCAGAAGTAGTTGATGAGAAAATTAATACTAGTATTCAAGAGTTGAATAATACAATTAGCACTACTTATGCGGAAAAAACTTATGTAGATGCTGCTGTTCAACAAGCAATTACAAATGTTTTAATGGAGGAATTCTAATATGGCAAGCGAAAAGAATCTAAACGCAGTATTTAGTGATATTGCCAATTCTATCCGTTCTAAAAAAGGCACTACTGATACTATTCAACCAATAAATATGGCAAGCGAAATAGACAGTATTGAAACGGGGAGTGTTGATACTAGGTTTAAAGAGATAGTCGAAGGAACAATAACAAGCATTGATGATAGTACGATTACAACAGTAAATGATTATGCATTTGCTTATATGCGTTCATTAACGAGCGTTAATCTACCTAATGCAACTCATTTGAGACCTAGCGCTTTTTGGTATTGTGAGGCTTTAGAAAATATTAATGTGCCAAATGTTATCTCTGTAGAACAGAATGCACTTTCTCACATTAACGCAAAGACAATAAACTTACCGAAAGCAACTATAATTAAGAATGATGCTTTTAATTATGATACAAGTCTAATAAGCTTAAGTATTCCTTTAGTAGAAAAAATCGAAAGTTATGCATTTCGTAATTGTCCTAATTTGGCATCTATTGATATGAACTCACCAGTTGTATCCGAATATTGTTTTTATGGCTGTTCTTCCTTAAAATCGGCAAAAATAAAAACTAATCCACATACATATAATGTAGGAGGTGTTTTTAATGGTTGTACTTCATTGGAAAGAGCAGAAATTTATGATTGCTATGATATAGGCTCTTATTATTTTTGTAATTGTTCTTCATTAAAACAAGTGATAATAAGAAAAACAACAAGAGTAGGATTAAATGGTTCAACATCGTTTGAAGGTTCGTTGATTGCAACAAGTACCACTGAAGGTTTTATTTATGTTCCCGATAATTTAGTAGAAAGTTATAAATCGGCTACGAATTGGACTGTTTACGCAAGTAAGATTAAAGGTTTAAGCGAATTAGGAGAATAGTTATATGTTAGTATGTGAAACATTTATTAATAAATTAGACGGCAAGACATTAAAAAAGATTTATAGTGATAGCAACTTTTATGTAAGAGAAATCGCAACAGGGTTTAAATATGAAGAAGCGATTATTCCTTATTCAAGAAGTCAAGATGAGTTTGAGGAAACTAGTCATAAAATTGAATCTAAAGTTATTGAAGAACCTATAAATCAATAAAAAAAGACTATCATTCGATAGTCCATGAAGAGAGCATTAAGCTCTCTTTTTAAATAGGTCCTATATTATCCTATGTTTCAATCTATCGCTTTCATTTGGTTAAGTCTCGCACTTAACAATACAACCCATATGATCCTTGGAATCGAACCAAGTTTAGTCTTTAAACCACTTTTCTACTTAAGTTACAAATGAAATAATAGGTGCTATAGATGAGGTAGCCAAGATTTTTTCGTAGTCTGCTCTACTTTCTCCACTTGGCTGGAGCACCCTCCATACGGCAGAAGAATTTCGTCCGCTTAACTCCATCGAAATGCGGGTTTATAGTTTTCCTTCTACATGATTTCTTATCTATATCTCTTCCAAATATTGCTTGACATAATCATTTTAGTTAACTAGCCGATATAGATTTAACCCCGCAATATAGGGTATTAAGGTTCTACAATTTTTGCTTAGTAGACATCAGCTTTATTGTGGTTTCTTACCCTTATGCTCATACACCACTCAAGATTCCTAACCCTTTAAATGAATCTAATTGGGATATGTCTCTTCTCAATTAAGTTAGGTTAGACATATACTACTAACAGCAGTTTAATGACTTGTCGGTCATAGAATGAGAGGCACAACCCTCTCTTGCAGACCGTTTGCCTAGAGTTCCCTAGCTTTATTCTCTTTATACCTTACGGTTAATTACCTATTGCTAATGGTTATAAACCAAACATTAGTGTAGTGCCTTAAACTTTACTCTACTATATTCCTCTTTTTACAAAGGTTACGGATTTGAACCGATTTTCTAATGCCAATAGGCTGAGGTAGTCCACTGACTTGATGCTCGGGTCCTTAGGTCTTAAAACCTTCAAAGTATTTTAGCGGGCCCGATGGTTTAGTCTTACGCATCAAACAACATTCAGTACCAGGTGGTAGAACTATTAATAAGGTTTTGTTTATTAATTATTCATTATCTTGAATAATTATTCTTTTGTCCTACTTCTTCAACGATAATAACATTACTACTATTACCGTCTAACCTTCTAAGCACGCCAACCTAACTTAGATTCATAGAGCCCCAACTGTTACAATTATCACAGATTCTCTATTAGGAATTGATATTAGCCGACAGTCACCTACTGTACTAAGATAAACTTTTCCTTCTTCGGTGCGTTCAGTCTAATATATATTAATATTATATTAATACCTTTTTTAATAAATCAAATTCTTCTTTTGTTATCTCATTGTAATAACTACAAATTGTTTTATATTGTTCGTAATTACTACAGCTTTTAATATATTCTAGATTAACCTTTTTTTCTTTAAGTATATCTAATGCAATTAATCTATTTTCTAAATCATCTAATGATGAAATATTGTGCTTTTCTTCAATATTTTCTAATTGACCAAGTTTAAGTTCTTTATAATCGTTATTAGTCATAAGAACTTTATTCTTTTTAAGAGTTAATAATTCTTTGACCGTATCTTTTTCTGTTAATCGCATAATAATGCCTCTTTTAATAGATCGATTTGTTCTTCATTTATTCTTTTTTCATAAGGTCTATGCCCGTTATATATATAAAGTCCATTATGTTTTCCATATTTTTTTATGAAATCAAATAGTTCTTGAATATTAACTTCTTTCTTTATAATAATTTCAAATGCTTCTAAACTTTTTTTAACTTGTTCAATTTCTTCTTTGTTATGTTCTTTTGCCATTGGTGTTAGGTCAACAACAATACTTTCTAGTGCTTCTAAATCAGTTAACTTATTCATTTCTGTTTACCTCGTTATTTCTATCACTTTTTAAAAGAAAAAGCCTAACTATAAGTTAGTTAAGCTTTGAATCTTGATACTGAAAATTAGTCAATCCAGTAAAGTTTGTGGCTAATTTTTGCTCCGCATGTAGGGCAGACATCGTTGAAGTCTTCTTTGTTAACAACAACAACACCTTCTGCACTTGGGAATTTTTCTGCTTTCTTAATTAAAGAAGTAAGAACAGCAGTAGCGATACCTAAATCTTTAGCAGATAAGTGTTCACCACGATTTGCTCTTAAGACTTCGATAGCAGCCATTTCGTTTTCAGTGTAAGTTAATTCAGTTGCTTTTGCCATGTTATAATGTTTCCTTTCAATATTGCAAGTGATAGATATTTAACGACGCACTATCTTTGAATTGTCGTTGATGTTTCCGTTGCGCACCGTATGCATCAAATTGTTTTAAGAAAATTAATATTTTCTTTTAACATTAATAATATATAAGAATCTTCTGAACTTGTCAAGAAGTTTTCCATATTTGATAGAAGAATTTTTTAATGCTTTCGGCAATTAATTTTATTTCTTTCTATCTATATATAATGTACTAAAACCTTTTGAAGTTGTCAACAACTTTTTAGATTTTAGTAATATTTTATTGGCAGGGGCTACAGGATTCGAACCCGTTCCCACGGTTTTGGAGACCGTTACCCTGGTTTTGAAGACCAGTGTGCTACCGTTACACTAAGCCCCTATATAGTAGGCTGGTAATCCATTTACTACTGCTGCGGCAACCGTCGTTGCACTGGTGTTGATTTACTTAAGACATCAACTTCGTAGCACCTATCTTGTTTTATGATAATGTTTTTGTTTTCGTCGCGGCGATTTTTTAGTTTTGCGCTTATAAGGCTTCCAATCCACATTATAGCCGCGAGCAATAGTGTTTAATTTATCAATTCAATGTTTTTCTCTACTGTTTAAGTCTGCAATAGGACAAAATTCAATAACGTCTCATCTAAAACCACGATTATTGTGATTTCAATCCTTTTGCATTTCACGATTTTCGTGATTACCATTTCTTAAAGCAGTAAAGTGTTGAATCTTTCGTTCAAATACATTTTGTGATTGACCAACATAGACTTTACCATTTAAGAGGTTGGTAATTTTATATATTCCACTTACTGGTAAAGTCATATTATCGTCCTATTCTTGTGTAATGATTATGATAAACAGTACGGAAGGCTGCCATTAATTTAATAAACATATAAATCATCATATCTATACCTCCATATATTAAAAGTATAGCATAAATCATTCTATGAGTAAAATCATGAAAGCACTTTCATAATTTTTTATTCTATTAATTAATGAGCAAGTTTACCAACAACGGTCCATGTCTCTGGTTTGACAATATCTCCCGCCTTGTTCATTTTACCGGCTTTGTATTTTTTGTCAACGCCAAGAAAATTTGGATTAAGTCTTAATTCATCAACCATTTTATCGGCTTCTGATTCATCTTCAAAAACATAAGTTTCTTTGGTTTTTGTTACATTGAAACCATTATTGAACTCGTCAATTTCACTTGTAACTTCGATTTTAGTTAATGCAGGTCTAGCATCAACGTATGCTTTAATATCTTCAATACGCATTTTTTATCTCCTTTATTACTAATAATATTATATAAAATATTTTTTCTCTTGTCAAAGAATTTTTATGTTTTATGCATTTGTTTCCGTGATTAAAATTTATTATATTATTCATATATAAGAAGGATACTTCTTATGGGAGATTTATATGTCAGTTTTTGGTATTAGTTTAAAAAACAACGAAGAACAACAAGAATTTGTAAGACTTATTAATGAGAAAAACAAACGAATTATTATTGGAGAAGGAAGCGCAGGTACAGGTAAAACATTCGCCGCAATTTTAGCAGCATTAGATTTACAAAGCAATAAAAAGTATAAATACATAATTTATACACGAAATGTAGTGCAAGTTGGCGAAAACATCGGTTTCTTAAAAGGTGATGTCGAAGATAAAGTGAATCCTTTTATGGCATCGTTAAGTGATGCATGTCGATCAATCAGTAGACTTAATAAAAATGACCGTTTAAATGAAAATGAGTTATTTAATCGTTTTGAAATCGCACCTATTACTTTTATGAGAGGCCGCACCATTGATAATGATACTATTTGTATTGTCGATGAGTGTCAGAACTGTTCATTAGTGGAATTACAAACATTATTAACACGTATTTCTGAATACGGAAAGATTATTTTACTTGGTAGCACAAAACAAATCGACGACCCAAAACAAGTTAAAAAAGAAAAATGCGACTTCCAAAAGGTATATGAAGTTTTAAGTGATTTACCTTATGTTGGATTCGTTCACTTTACTAAATCAATGAGATCTTCATGGTGTAAAGAAGTCGACGATATATTAGAGCAGTTGAAAAAGACAAATTAATTATTAAATTAAAACGGTCCATAATGAGACCGTTTTTTATTGGAACTAATTATCAGTTCAATCTTGTTCGTTACACGAACGCGCGGCGATAAGTCTACTTACCACTGGCGCCCAATTTTGTTTCACCACGTGCGGTATTGCAGTACTTATCCCATTCATCATCATCAACAACTTCGGAAACAACCGTTGGTTGCGCGATTGGGATAATTTGCGCAATAGCCTTAGAAACAGGGTAGTAGTAAATTTCGCCGCAGCATTCACGACCATCAGCATCAAAGTAAAAATCATTTTCAGCAAATGATGGTTTAATTACTTGGCTTGTAAATTTTACTGGATAAGGATTATCATTGCAAAGACAGATAAAAATTTCACCTCTATATCCATTGTCGATGACGCCGCAATGTGTGTGGATTCCGTGTGAACCTGTCGACCCGCGATCAAACGCCAAAAGCCACCATCCCGGCTCTGCGGCCGCGGCGATACCAGTTCCGAAGAGACGTTTTTCTAAAGGCATTAATAATACTTCTTCTTCTATTGTATAAATATCAAAGCCTGCATCTTCATCTCTTTTTGTTGGAATTTTAGCTTTTGGATTAAGTTTATGCCACTTAATATTCATTATATTCTCCTTTCTAATAAATTTGAATTTCGTTATATGTAGTATAATTTAAAAATCTGCTTGAGAAATTTTTATAAGTAGTAATCTCATCGCTTCCTTCTTCACTATTTAGCCATAATGATACTTGTTCTCTATACATAATTGTTCAGTAATTTGTAAAAAATGGTATCTTTAACCCCTCTATTGCTTTTTTAGACTGAACCGATAATGAAGATAAATTTTCATTACCTAATTCTTCAGCAGCATATTTAATATAAAATCATTGATATGAATGTCCGCCATAATCTTTCATGGCTTGCTTTTCTCTTTTTTGTCTTTGCCATTCATGGAATTCAGAAATGTGTCCAGAGTCACTTTGAATTGGTTTAAATATCTTATCTTGAATAAAATTAGCTAAATTCTTTTTATATTCATATGTTAATTCATTTTTATAATCTCAAGTTTTTCCACCTGTTAAAAATTGTTCAATACTATTTGTTGCAAATCATTGTTGTAAAATATCGGCAAGAAGTTCAGCAGTTTTTACATAGCGATCCATTTTCATATTAACTTCAAAACTACTTCTAACATTATCTAAACAATTATAGAACGCCTTATATAAATCTCCAGCCTTTTTATTTTCATAACTTTTAAGATTTTTTCGAAATTCTGTTAATTGTTTTTTAATTTCAGTTGAACCACGACCATGAAATTTATTTATAATATTTTTAATTGTGGTATCCATATGTTTAATTGTTTTATCACTCGCAAGCTTAGATACTGCCTCTAATAATTTTCGAACATCTGACTTATTCATATGAATGCTCTTTTTATCTATGCCAGTAAGTTTTGAAATAAGTTCTCTAATATCGTCATCTATTTCATCAGAAAAGTCTTTTTCTGAATAATTTTTTAAATTACGATAACCAATTTCGAACCAACCAAAACGTGCATTTTGAAATCTATTAATAATAGCGTTTTTAGAAATATAAGAATTAATATCTGCAGGAGTTAAATAACTGTTTTTATGAGTTAAGAAGTCAATTTGTGTATTTAAAGAACCATTTTTTGTTGCTAATAAAATACAAATTGCTTCTACCACTGCTAAATCATCTTTGTCTCAAAAAACTTTTAAGGCATCAAATAAAGTATACTTAATATTATCAATAACAAATAGTTGGTCTGTAAAAGAATTTAAACTATTTTTTATGCTATTGGCAACTGTATTGATATCAAGTGAATTAATTTGATTGATAAAAGTATCATTTTTAAATCCATTTTGCTTTAATGATTCGTTTCATTCCTTTTCTCATTTATACTGCGTTGCAGTAAAATTAACTCATGGATACGCATCATCTAGATGATGTCGTTTCATAAAATCAAAACTACTATCATTTCATTTTCCTACATATCATCTGCCTTTATAGTCGATAATTCAGTAGATAGTTGAAGGTTTTTGATTATTACCTGATTTTCTTGCCATATACTTTTACCTCTAATACAATATATGAATATTTTATCTAATTTTCAAACTTTATACGAATAGGTTCTCTATATCCTTTACCTAAATCTTCAAATTTTACATAACCCCAAATATCCATTTTGCGGTCAACTCTATGTCCAGTATAATCACAAAGATATCCACCTTTTAATTCGCAATATACACCTAGCTTATCATCTTCTTTGTAGATAAGACCAATAGACTTTTGTCCTTGTTCTCTCATCATATTTTCTATATCTAATCTTTTCATAAGTTTCTCCTTATAATATAATTATATAATAACCTTTAATGATTAGCAAGAAAAATTTGCATTTAAAAAGCCGGTTGCGCACCGGCCCTTCTGTAACCACGGTTCCACCCAGTAATTACAGAGAAATTATTTATCATTAATTATAATATCATTATCTTCTTCGGTTTCGTCAAAAATAAGATTTACTAGCTCGCAATCTTCTGTATTTATTGACACATATGGTTCACTTACAAATAAATTGCTTTCTGATGCAGCATCTAATGCTTTAATAAGCCTATCATATATTGGTTCATCAATAGTGTGTTTAAGAGAACCTAATGCGGCTTCAGCACCAGAGCCAATAGCAATATAATCTTCAACTTCTTCTACTGTTCCATCAGGTGCAATATCAAATACTTTATCTTTATAAGCAATAATGAATTCTGATTGAATTGGAATATCTTTTTCACAACCAGTAACGAGCATAGTATAGTTTCTAATTGACTCAAAAATTATTGGAATAGTATCCAACATAATTGTGCCAACAGTGATATCATTTTTTAGTATATTTGCCTCAGGAATAAGATGTTGTGTACAATATCTAATTAAATTTAAATCTCTAGCCAATCCAACTCCACCAACAATACAATTAGGTGTATCAGATACTGCCCAGATTTTTTGTAAACTATCAGATTTTAAATGTCTTTTTGAATCTCCAAAAGAGATTTGAGTATCGGCTGCCATATATGTAACGCCATTTTCTTTAATTGCTATTACTACGCTCATATAGTTCTCCTTTTATATTGTTAGTATAAGTATTTTCGTTTTAAATTGCAAAATATGGTAGAGGAGAGGGGTGATGCTCCCCACGTCTAGCGCTTATAAGGCGCTCGCTCTACTGTTGAGCTACTCCTCTATGTAAAAGGCTCAATTATTGAGCCTTATCAAATTCTTGTATACGAATTGGTCTATAATTTTGTCTTTCTACACAAACGCATTGATAGTTATCACCATGAGTAGCGAATTCATGTTCACCTTCATGATGTATTTTAGAGTGAATGTGTCCAAATATATAAAAATATTCTGGATGTTTTAACATATCAGGACGAGGTGCATGTGAAAGAACAAAATGTTCATTAAGAATAATAGGTTTTTTACTTACCGTTTCAAAACCCATATTTTCATAACAACTTACTGAAAAGCGGTCATGATTACCATAAATCATATGTTTATGCCCTTTTAATTTAGCAACTAATGAAGAAACATATTCTCGAGAACCAAGCCCAAGGTCACCTAAGAACCAAATTTCATCATCATCGGTTACTACTTCATTCCAGTAGTCAATTAACATATTATCGTGCATTCGTAGTACTTTTTCACGAGTTTCTTCATCGCCGTTATACATTGAAACAAGAGTATCATAAGTTTCATTAATATCACCATCTGCGGCGACATATTTGGCTAATGCCATCATGCGATCTGGTTCGTATATTAAAATGTTTTTATGGTGAAAGTGTAAATCACTAATAAAATATGTTGCCATAGTTCTTTATTTTATTACCACCAGCAGTAGTAATAAATTTCTTCTCCATCTTTAATAATATTAAGAGCCTTATTAAATATATCAATTGAGTCTAAAACATCTTCGTAATAAAAATTATCAATACCAGTTGAACCAAAGAAGAAACCGCTACGAGGAGGAAGTAATTCAATTACTTCTTCAGTTGTATCTTCATCAAAAGTATACCAATTATCATCTTTTTCAATTTTAGTGCCTTTTTCAAGAATTAAACGCACTTGATTAAGAGTATCTAAAATATTATTAACATCTTCTTCACTTAAATCAATTTCTTCGCAATTACTATCACTAGTAGAATTAGTTAAATCTAAAATATATGCATGTAAAGCATTAAATTTACGCCAATAACCAATTTCTATATCTTGTTCTCGATAACTTTCTCCTGATACTTCATCATGAACATGATGTCCACGTTTATAAATCCACATATCTAAGCCCATAGTTTTATTTCCTTTCTGTATTAATAACTATCATAAAAACAAATTTCATATGATGATGGGTCTTTTGTTTCAAGCCAGCCAATTAATCTACAAGCAAGCATTAATTGTTCCTTATAGTTGCCGCTATCATCAACTTCTTCCCATGACCAAATGCTATCATTATGTTCATTCCACCATTTTTCAGTATAACATTTTTCAAGTTTAACACATAAATTCCAAAATACTTCAAGAGACATTGGCATATCAAATTCGCATTCTTCGGAAGTTTTGATACGATTATCTTTTAAATGTTGAAAAATAACATCTCTAATATTCCAACATTTACGCCAATAGAGAATTTCCCAAGGATAATTTCCTTCATCTTCCCAATCTGCTCGTGGCATCCATGATGGTAATCGATCACCACCAAATTTTTCTTTATCTTTAATTTTTAATACTATACCATTATCTAATCCCATAAGTTTATTTCCTTTCTTATATAATTATAATACTGTCTATTTTACTTTATGTCAATAGGTTTTAGATTATTTTTGAAAGAAATATACTTGTTCTAATTTATTAGGATTTTCTTTGCCGTTTTTACGTGCATTAGAGCGACTCATAACAGGGATCGATTCAACTAATGTAAAACCTTCTTCCGCGGCGATGCGCTTCCAGTCGGCTACAAGGTGATAATCTTGATTGCGCCATTGGAAATCTAAAATATCAGTAGCCATTTTACAACCAGGTTTAAGTGCTTTATAAATATTACGAATTGTTGGTCTAACATAATTTTCTAACCAAGCATCATATTCTTTAAAACGATTATAACATTGCGTGTCTTCATCACAATATCGTTCAAATGCGAAAAATGGAGGGCAGGAGAAAGCAAAATCAATTGTATTTTCACCTAGGTCTAAATCTTCGCTACAACAATTATGAAGTTCATATCGTCCTGTGCGCCCTGTTGCCGCGGCGATTGCGGTTCCAAGTTCATTTAAATGTTCAAAAGTATCTGTATTAGGTTCACAACCAATATAGTAGTAATTGTTCTTGCTTGCTAAACAGCCTAACATACGGCCTCCGAAACCGCACGAGTAGTCATATATACGGTCGCCAGGTTTTGCAGCATATTCATAAATTGCTTTTGCGCGCATTGGTGCATAGTTAATTGCAGTTTGCCATAACATACGACCTAATTGGAAGAAGGCAGTTCTCATACTATTAAGTGTATAACGGCTCATGTATCCCTTTAAACACTTTGCCAATTTTGTATCATCATTAAATCTGTTTACCATGCAGTTACCGTCATAATAACCAGCATCTACATAATGAAGATTTGGGAACATATAATCTAACAGTAGTAAACCAGTTGATGCTTGTGTGACGAGCTTTCCATCTTCAACTTTAACATCATTCTTCTTCGCCACTTTAAGTATTTCTTCTTTTACTCCTGCCTCATTGAAATAGTAAACAGGAAAGTGATTTTTAGTACGAATCCAGGTAATCAGTTCAGCAACTAATTCATCTTGTTTTTCATCTGGCATAGACGAAAATTCTTTTGGATCTAAATAAAATTTCTTTGGCATATCTTCATAGCCGGTTTCTTTTTTAGTAGTTGCTTTATAAGTCCAATTATATTTAGCCATTATTTATTACCTCTCTTATTTCTAGCCATCATTTCGTCAAGATATAATTTAGCCTCGGCAATTCTTTTTTCTTTTGCTGCTAAATATTCTGGTGTAGAACAATAATCTCTTAAATCGTTTAATGCTATTCTAACAATATCTTCTAAATCATGAACAGGAGTAATTGTATAAATCTTAATTATATCTCCATAATGTTGAAGTGCAATAGTAGTATGTTCATCATCGACAAAACGAAGAACACCCTGTGGTTTTTCTGTGCGAAAAATAACATCTAACATCTCATCAATAAGATATTTTGGCTCGCTTTCATAATCTAAATTATATGTTCCACAACTGCCGCTATCGACTTGTTTTCCATCTTTATCAAAAATTTCATAACGAAAACATTGACCTGCATCATCGTCATAAATATTCACAGTCATGCCGCGATATTTAAACATTGTATAAATATCGTTCATATTATTCTCCTATTTGAACAGTTAAAATTGTTTTGCCACTCTTTTCTAATACACGGCGAGAAACTTCATGTCCTTCTTTAAGCCAAAATTCATTATTTGGCAAACCTAAAATACATTCTGCTTGCACTGGAAACTCATCGTGATTAATGTCTAATTGACTAATATCGTCTAATAAGGCTTTAAGCAAAATGCGGCCGCAGCCTTTAGAACGATGAGCAGCAGCAATACAGAAGTGTATTATACGTATGCATTTTTTTCTTGGCATTTGCTTATAACTTGCAAAACCTATAATTTCATTATCTTCTTCAACAATAAAATACTTACCTTCTGCTAAATGCGTATGTAGTTCTTGTTGAAAAGGTCTAAATAAGGTATCCATATTTTGATACCAAAGTGATAATACATTATTAAAATCTAAATCTGTTGATTTTCTTATATTCATTAAAATAATCTCCTTTATATAATTATAATATAAAAATATAAGAGATTTGTCAAACAAATTTTCTAATTTATTAATTTTATGGCGTCCTGAAGAGGAATCGAACCTCTAACCTATAGTTTAGAAGACTATTGCTCTATCCAATTGAGCTATCAGGACATATGGTACTTCCGCAGAGATTCGAACTCTGGACCCGCTGATTAAGAGTCAGCTGCTCTACCTGCTGAGCTACGGGAGTATATGGTGCGCCGCAAGGGATTCGAACCCTTGACCCCTTGATTAAAAGTCAAATGCTCTACCACTGAGCTAGCGGCGCATATGGTATCCCATGAAGGATTTGAACCCTCAACCTTTTGGTTCGTAGCCAAATGCTCTATCCAATTGAGCTAATGAGATATATGGTGGACAGAGTTAGAATCGAACTAACATCTGTGGTTTTTCAGACCACCGCCTTGACCACATCGGCCTTCTGTCCATGGCGGAGACTATCCGGATCGAACGGATGCAGGTTATTAAACCCCTAACTGTTTAGCAAACAGTCCTCTTAACCACTTGAGTAAATCTCCATTGGTGCCCGAAGTGGGATTCGAACCCACAAGTAATTAAACCAACAGATTCTAAGTCTGTCTTCTGTACCAACTCGAATATTCGGGCGTTAAAATTATTTTGGAGGGTCGAGAGAGATTTGAACTCTCGATCATGGAGTTGCAGTCCATTGCCTTAGCCACTTGACTACCGACCCATAAAATAAAACCCCTAGCTGTATCGGTATTTTACCAAAGCTAGGGGTATATGGTTATTTATATTATTTTAATTTTAATAAATTATCTTATTAACGATTTAGCCATGGTAAAATATTACTCTTAAATGAGCAGCGTTTGCAACTAAGTTTAAAACATCTTGTCATTGTCATCATAATATTTCACCTTTCTAAATGTTGGTTGCTTTTCACTCTGTCGCGGTGAGGTTTAGCTTACCATTACCATAATCACGCCTTTTTATTGTGCCTATCGTTTGTGCCGAGTTTGGTCTCTCTACGGAAAGTTTTCTGCCACTAGTCAGTCTCATTCGGTCATCACCCTTATTGGTTTCAGTTGCCGAATACTTTCAACTCCATTAGTATTTAGCCGTGTGGTGCTTTTAAGGAATATATTTGTTCCCTGAAAAAATAATTCTATGCTGACTTTCATCATACACAATTTACAGCATATTTTATTCACGAATGCTCACAAGAGGCTGAGCAATAGGTAGCGAACCTACGCTTCTCTTATGGGGGTTTCCCCTTACCGCAGCAGAGGTCAATACTCTGCAACTTTCACCGAGCTTCAGCAATTAAAACATTAGCAATAGTTTAAATCCTATTTTTAGACATACGGCTACTCGCACCTTAGATTCAGTTATAGTTGGTTGCCCAACATCAAGTCTAATGTCGTATTTGGATAATGCGTGGTTATTATTAGTATCCCTACCAATAACACCGTTCGCGGAGACACCATTATGTGTTTTAATCTCGCTTGTAGACACCTGAACCATAGTCGTGTAAATATAATCTGTATCATGCACACGCAACCGCAACCTTTTCAGGCTTACCATTCACTCACGTTACTGGTTTTCATTACTCATAGCAGTATCCCACTACTTTCGCTACTCTACGCGGTTTTGCGTTCCCGACCATCATACAAGATGACTTCATCGGGGTGCATAAAATTATTTTTTCAAAGAACAATTGGTGGAAGCTCATCGCTCCGTCATCCACCTTTACGCCTATCCTTACACCGATAAGAAGCATTAAGGTTAATTCATTTTGGTCAATTTCGCTTTTACGAGTAATTGTTTTCTTAACCTTATCTATATATATTATACAATAGCTTTTGGAATAAGTCAAGTAATTTTTGGATTATTTTTTAATTTTTATTTCTGTCTTATTCTATGTCGAATTCGAAATATTCATCAGTCTGAATATTCCAAACCTTGGAAGGATTAGTCTTACAGAACTCAACCCATTTATTATGTCCTTTAATTGCCTCATCCTTGTCCGCATAGCGTTCTACAATAGCCATGTCATCTGAATCATTTTTCCAAATGGCAGTTTCATAACCATAATCGCTAGTGTAAGCAGTATCAATAGTATAATCATTAATATCTGTGCGATTAACTTTGCGGCTTTCATAGTTATCGTAATCTAATATAGTAGCGAATAAGTTTAAGAATGGGTTGTCCATAAGTTTATATCTCCTTTTAGTTTCTATTGGTAGGCATGGACAGGATTGAACTGTCGACCTCAGACTTATCAGGTCTGCGCTCTAACCAGCTGAGCTACACGCCTATATGGAGCCGTATGAGGGAGTCGGACCCTCGACCTTTCCTTGGCAAGGAAATGTTTTACCGCTAAACTAATACGACAATTGGTGCCCAAAGCCGGATTTGAACCGGCACGGCTTTATTAGCCAAGGGTGTTTAAGACCCTTGTGTCTACCTATTCCACCACTTGGGCATTTATATGGCGGAGAGAGTGGGATTCGAACCCACGGGGCGGTGAAGCCACACAAGATTTCAAGTCTAGGCGCTTATGACCACTTGCGCATCTCTCCATTGGTGGGCAGAATAGGACTCGAACCTATGAAACCGTAGTGTCTGATTTACAGTCAGATGCCGTTGCCGCTTGGCTATCTACCCATTTGGCTGGGAAGGAAGGGGTCGAACCTTCACATTCGAGAGTCAAAGTCTCGTGACTATACCAATTTGTCTACTTCCCAATATTTTGGAGCCGCATAAGAGAATCGAACTCTCAACATCTGCTTGGAAGGCAGAGGTCTTACCATTAAACGAATGCGACATTGGTCGCCATACGTGGAATCGAACCACGCTTACTCGAATATGAGTCGAGCTTTGTCCCAGACTATACGGCGATTGGCAGGAATACAACGATTTGCACGCTGATAAACAATTTTGGAGATTGCTGTCCTACTATTAGACGATATTCCTATAAATGGCGGGTCGCCAGGGACTCGAACCCCAATCAAGCGGTTAACAGCCGCACGTTCTAACCTTTGAACTAGCAACCCAATGGTCCGGAATGCAGGATTTGAACCTGCGACCTTCTGCTCCCAAAGCAGACGCGATACCAAGCTACGCTAATTCCGGAGGATTTGATGTAACTTGCAGACTACATCAACCTGAGTGATGAATTTTCTTACTCCTACCATCACACAGTAGGAAGAACAAATCTACACTTCCGGGTTTCTACCGGCTCCAACTCCATAGCTGGCGGGTCCAGGGTGTTTAGCACTGCAATGCATTAACTTCTCCCAAATGTAGCAAACAACTAATTACCACGTAGACCGCTGAACGGGCGTGTTTATCTATCATCGTTGTTTTATCCGCAGCACTATCTTTATACTCCTGACCTGCGGCGAGTGGAGTTGTCGGTATTGGATACCGCCCCGATTATCTATGCACAGAGGTTAATCGGTAATACATTGAAATAGTTATTAAATTATTTGGTGGACAATAAGGGAATCGAACCCTTAACTCAAGCGTGCAAAGCTAGCGTTATCCCATTTAACTAATCGCCCATTTAATGCAGTTGTCAGTTGTTTATAGAGGAACCGTAACTGCAAATTAACCTCTTTTCCTACCTCTCAATCTTGGCAACGCATGTCACTATTGCAGTAGTGAAGAGTTCTTGCAAAACTCCGCACGCGGTGAGAATTCGTTCAACACTTCTATCATCGTCAGTTGCCTACTATACATTTACTGGTGGAATGCACAAACCTCGCGTCGAGCATCATATTTCTATGAAGGTTATCTGCAACGCACTACCTCGTCGTAGCCCGCTCGTAAGGGTTCATTGCTGTTCCCTAGTTTCGGGTCGTTCTGTCCCACAGTGACCAAATGGTCTTTCTCTTTTATTGTGGGTTTTATGAAGGTTTTTCGTGTCCTCAGCGGTATCCTTAACAGTCGTGTCAGCTGCCTACTTTCTTATCCGGTAACACTAGGGTTTTCACTGTCCCATCCTTGCGGAATGAGTACCTACAACCTTATCAGCACCTATTTACTGCCATAGTGACTAAATCCTGGACCCCAATAGGTTATGCGTTTTAAAGTCTTATACTTGACATCAAAATCTTTATTAGTTTCACGAGTATGGGTAGAAACTAACTAAATCCCCTTACAATCTTTCACCTGTATGGCGGTAGAATTCCCTTTACGCGTCAATTCTACGAAGAGGTCTGGTCTATCTGACAGGAAGATTATCCTTGCCGTGCGTGAGACATCCCGCACATAATAATTTAATTGGTGGACTCTGCAGGGCTCGAACCTGCGACTTCAACCTTGTAAGGGTAGCACTCTCCCAGCTGAGTTAAAAGTCCATTGGT
>JAEDHQ010000057.1 GCA_016296945.1 Bacilli bacterium
CATTCTTGATACGATTTAATATCCCCAAATCTCTTTTTCAAATTAAATGCATAGCAAGGAAAAAGGCAACCATGAAAGCATCCTAAAGCATGATTAATTGTATAATCACCATACTCTACATCGGTTTTATATAATAATGTTTTCCTTTCTATTGTTTTCATAAATTTATTTCCTCCTAACGAGAACCTTTTGATTTTTTCCTTCTGACATAAATGAGGATAATTTACCATTTTTTGTCATTCTAGGTTCTCTCCAAACTTCTAAATTACCATCTTTCTCCAATTTTTTCATTATTTCCCTTAATTTAGATGAATTAGCAATTAATCCGTAATCTGTAAAAATACGACATATTAATTCATCTATATGTTCATACTTCATTTTTATTTCTTGTAAAATTATTTTTTCAATGTCATCCTCTAGTGATAAATTACCTTCAGTATCTAGGTCAAAAAGTGTTGGTTGTCCATTGTGCATTCTAATTGTCGCATCGGATATTGCGTTATACATACCATCAGCCATCAAAATACATCCGGAAGTATGACTTGTGAGATGGAACAATCGATACTTTGGAACATTATTATTGCTACTAGATTTTATTGGAACATTTAAAACGTATTTATATTTTCTTTTAAAAGCATCTGCTATTCCTTTGGATAATTCAAGTTCTGCCTCATTGGCATATCTCTTTTTTTCCTTAGGAGTGGCATTAATACAATTATTCTTGTATTTATTAACTATATTAATCCAATAATCACCACCAGCAATAGTGCATAACTCATCTCTACTTAAATCATTATTAGGATCATATTCTACTAGATATTTTTGCATATCGTCATCAAGTTTAAAATCTGCTTTTAAAACTCTACATGCCTCTCGAAAGAATCCCCAAGTGTTAAAATTTATTAGCATTTCAACACTTTTGTTTTCGCTCAATTTAAAACTATTAAACTTTTCAACATCAATAGCTTTTATTCCGTATGGATCAACATACAAAAAAATTGTACTATTTAAATGTTGTTGCAATATATTATCGATATTGTCTTCAAACTTTCCAGGAAATACTGTTCCATTTAGTCTCTTATTTCCTAGTGAATTCAATAAAAAATTATCAACATTGTTTTTTAAATCATTGTGATGATTCAATTCAATAAAATAAGGATAAATGTCCGTTTCATTTTTTGCTAACTGCATAGCAGAATCCATACAACCAAGAGCAATTAAAGGTGATCCAAAGTTTCCATCATCAAATAATCCTTTTCCAGCAAAACAATCTACATAGCAAATTGGTTTGCCTCTAGCAATCAATTTTTGAAAATATGGCTTTAAGTAACGTCCTAAAATTTCATCTTTTGTTTTGGACCATTCCTTTTTTTGCTCAAAAAAATTTTCATTACGTTGGGACATATTATCACATACCTTTCTTATTTCTTTTGATTAAATAATTGTTCAGCCATATACTGAATAACTTTAACATTTACAGCATTACCAAATTGTTTATATGCTTGATGGTCATTTTCATTAACAATAAAACTATCTGGAAAACTTTGTAGTCTTGCGGCTTCTCTTGGTGTAAGTCTTCTCTTTACCTTACCTATAATTGGTATTTGCACCATAGCTACGAGTGCTGGGAAAACAGTAGCTGTTTTAACTCTTACTCCAGAAGGTCTAAACTGAATTAGACCATCCCAAATAGTTTCACAATCATTTCCACATTGCCATTCAAGTTTTTGTTCTGTTGGAGTAAAATCATCGAATATTTTCCATTTCTTTATCCATGAATCAATGAATTTTTTATTATATTGATATAAATATCTATTTTTAGCGATAAAATCCTTTTTCCATTCATATTGTTCATTGCTATAGTCATAAGTCTCTTTAAATTCAAATGCCCAAATAGGGAAACCAATTGTTCCTTTAAAATTTGCTTTGACATATGATTTTTCCTTTGTCACCCTATCAGTTCTTCTTGAAGGAATATAGTTAATTCCTTGAATGAATTCGTTCCAGCATTGTAAAACTTTCTCTTGATGTTTAGAGATATAGTATTTCTTATCAACTTCTTTTTTTTCAAGAATTCCTGAATTTAAAAAATTGATTTCATTCTTATCAAAGTTAGGTAATTTAACATCAAGTTTCTTAATACCTGTATCCTTATGTACACCTAAAATAATAACTCTTTCTCGTAATTGAGGGATTCCAAGCTGATGTGGACTAATAATGAATGGTTCTTCTGAAATAACATAACCTAGTTCTTTTAAAGCATTTTTAATTACATCCCATGTTTTACCATCATCGTGAGAAGTTAAATTTCTAACATTCTCAAGAATAATATATGGAGTTTTATGATACTTTAATATTCTTACAATTTCGAAGAACAATGTACCTTTAGTCTTATCTGCAAATCCTAATTGTTGTCCAGCTTTTGAGAACGCTTGGCAAGGAAATCCAGCACATAAAACATCATGTTTTGGAATATCCTCTTCTTTAGTTTTTGTGATATCATGTGCTGAATCAATTCCATAATTCTCTTTATAAGTATGAATGGCATCAGCATCAATTTCAGATGCAAAAACACATTCTCCGCCTAGATTTTCCATTGCTTGATGAAATCCACCAATCCCTGAAAATAAATCTATAAATTTAAATTTTTTCATTTCTTTACCGCCTTCTAAGCATTATAAGTAAATATAACGCTATTATTCATATTGTTTTTATCTAATAGAAATTTAGCCACTCTATCAGCCATTGAAGGTCCAGAGTTATGACCTTGATTAAAATCTGATAAAATATCATGCATATTAACAGAGTTCAATTCAAATATTCGCATTCTCTTAAAATTAACAGAATGCTTCATTCTACTTGTATAAGAGACGTGGTCTCCTTCTTTCCATAAAGGATCTATTAATTTCATTCTCTTAGTTGCCATCTCATTTCCTTTATCTTTATCCTTAACAGTTTCGTGTTCATAGACAATGTACCATAAACGACCATATTGACTAATAGCCTTAAGTGTATTCTCTTGGTCATTTCCTGGTGCTGCTTTCTTCTTTATATCTGATGCTTTTAAATCACCATAGAAATCTAATGTTCCGAAAAACAAATCAAAGTCCAACATACCTTCTGCTTTATTCTTGTTGCCAGTGTAAAGCATTATATGAGAACATCCTTCATTTTGAATAAACTCATCAACTTTAAATTCTAAAAACCATCCTGGCCACTCAGTCCCTTTTGCTTGATACCATTTATGAACAAGCATCTCGTTTATACATGAATCTGCCATAAGCCACTTGTTAAATTCAAAGTTCGAATTAAACTTTTCAAATAATGATATAACTGGGTTCTTGGTTGAACTGCCATCAAAGAAATTCTTAAGTTCTATCCCTTTTATAGATGTGATCTTGTTATCATTTATATCAATTTTTTCAAAGACACCATTCTTTACTGCTTGATACAAATCATTGGTATAAACATGAGCTGATGAAGAATGCATTTTTTTATTAATATAATCTTGTAAATTAAAATCACAATATATTTCCATTCCATCATAATGATAAATGCCCATTAGGTTAATTGTTTCATTGGCATTATCTTTATGTTCGTTATAAAAATCTTTATGCCATTGTTGAAGTTGCATTCTTTTTTTAAATAAAGGATGTGGTTTACTTAAATAAGTCAAAGTTGCAGCTATAATATAATGCTTAATTCCTTTGTTTTCATAAACATATACTGTTTTAGTTTTTTGGTATTTCTCAACTTTAACATTATTCCCTAGTGCTTTTTTAAAAGCATTTAATTTTTCTTCAATAGTTGTTAGTGGTTGGTCATAGTCCAAAACCATTTGCATATATGAATTAATTTGTTCGCTCTTACACACTTGTATTGTTCTCCTTGTCATACCTTTATTCTCCTTCAATTGGTAGCATTTCATCGTAAGTGATAAAAAAATCAGTTATAGAAACACCTAATCCTTGGCATATCACATCAAGAGTTTCTAATGTGATGTTTTTTTGCCCTGACTCAACTCTAGATAAATAACTTCTATCTAATCCAACTTTAGTCGCAAACTCCTCTTGAGATAAATTTGTGTTCTTGATTCTTAAGAATTTTATTGTTTCTCCAACCTTATTGATATCCATTTTACCACCTCTATAACATTATATCAAAATGTGTCTTATAAGTCAATTTGGCACATATAGAAAAAGCCACTTTTTTAGTGACATAATTCAGTAAAAACTTACTTTACAATATCAATTACTTTTTCATTCTCGTGAGTATGATAATGTTCAGTTAAATCATCATTTAAGAAGACTTCTAACATATACTCAAAATTATTGACAAACTCATTCTTTCTTGCTTTTAAATCATCTATAGAAATCCAAAAGTTTTCACCTTCATTAGTAGAATGAAGTTCTCCTTCAAATGTGTTTGTCTTATATAAATAAACGATATATCTGCTTCCATCCTCAAAGAATGCTTGTTTAACGCCACAAATCTTAAGGTTGGAAATTGTATATCCAGTTTCTTCTAATATTTCTCTTTTAACTGAATCTACTATTGATTCTCTGAACTCTAAATGTCCACCTGGGAAAGCAAGTCCTTACCATTTCTTAACTCTATTTTGAACCAATACTTCTCCTTTATCATTTTGGAGCATACACATATTTGTAAATTCAGTTTGTTCTAGTTTACCCATAATTACATTATCCTTATATTATTCTTAATATATAAATCTAAATACTTATCTAATCCATCAATTCTATTTATTACTTCCATATCTTCAAAGTTTTCTAAATAGAATTTGGTGAATGCAAATGCATCTATCTCCAACTCTTGATTTATATAGTTAGAACCATCATCATTCATAGTGCTAGAATTAATCTGAGTTCTAAGAAGTCCTTTCCATCTAGTGGCTCTTTCATCGTGAAATAAATCAGCATAGAAGATTTGGAATACATGTCTATATTCGTGGGCAATGCATTTAGCAATCTCTTCATAGTCATCCTTATACTTCTTATTGATTCCAACATATTCTTCTTGAGTATAAAGTCTTGAATCCTCATCACCTAAATCTTCATACTTAATTGGTAATGGGTCAATACCAAGATGCTCTGCAATTTCTTTTGATAGTTGTTTGATTGTTTTAGTCAATATTATTCACCTCTTTTGCATTCTTTACAGCAATGTATTTTTTGTGATACAAAAGCTCGTATTTCTTTGAGGAAACTATTCTTACATATTGGACAAATCCAATAAACTTTTAGATGTGAACCACTTGAAATAGTATTAGGAGCAATCATATTGTTATCGTAATCCCAATAGTTCGAAACTAATTCATAGTGAGTATCAGCTAAAGTTTTTTTATTTTCTTTAAGTCTATTTATTTTTGACTCACTAACTCTATTACCTTTCTTTTGAGGGGCTTGAGTATTATACATTGTCCTAGTACTAACTTGACATCGCCATTCGTTACCATCAGCATCAAGCCACCATACTTTTTTATTACTGCCAGGCAAAACATCAGTCGGCTTTAAATTGCCATTCTTCGTTGGATGCCATTCAGATGCAATGGTTGGATAAAGGTATTCAAGATTGTTGTTGTGAGAAACGGCATATTGATTACAAAAAGGACATCCCTTACCTCTATTTCTATTAGAAATTTTTGCTTGCCATTCATGCCCACAAGCCCCTAACCACCAAACTGTTTTGCTACTTGATACTTGGAATTGGCTTGGCTTTAAGTTGCCATTCTTTACCGGATGCCATTCAGATGCTAACTTTGGATTTTTTATAAATAAAGAATTTTCTTTAGCTAAAGATATGTATTGTTCCATTATCTTTTGATAATCACTTTTTATATCAATTTTAATATGATTTATATCTATCAAGTCGCACAATAAATCCATAACTTCTTTTATAAACGAGTAATTTTGATCTGCGTGACAGTAAATAGTATCTCCTTCAATAGAACAAGGAATAACTTCTCTATTATCCTTAATGCGAATTAAACGAATGTTATTTCTTAGAAACACAATTTCTTTTTCTTCATCGTATTTATTTTTCTTCGTGTTACTGTGAAATCTATATCCATCATATTCGATTGCAATTCTTTTGCTAGGTATATAAACATCTGCTTCTTTCCCTAAAATAATAAATCTAGATTTTACATCAATTACTTTAGATAAATAAAACATAATAGCTTGTTCTGGAAATGATGTGTGTAATTCCTTTTTACAAACAGGACATCCAGTATGCTGAATAGTCCTATTACAAATTGCTGTTTCCCATTCATGACCTAATGAACATTTCCACCAAACTTTCTCATTGCTTCCTTTGGTATATTCAGATGGGCTTTTTTTATTTTTAGAATAATTCCATTCTTCCAATAAATACGGATATTCAGATTCAAAAGAACCAACTGAATTAACATGATTTGTTGTTCTATTCATAATTCTTAATTTTCTAGCACAATTTGGGCAGCCAACTTGAACTTTTGTTCTATTATAAATTGAACTAAAATACTCCGTTCCGCATGTTGAACATTTCCACCAAACTTCTTTTGTACTACTTGGCAAATAGTCATAAGGACTTATCCCCTCATTTTTTGAATAATTCCATTCTTTTACTAAATCCTTATAAATGGTTGCAAAATCATTTTCACCTTTAATAAGAATTTTCCCATTACAAAAAGGGCAATTAGGGTGTTTAACCATTGAATAAATATCTTTTTTATATGAATGACCAAATTTACATAACCACCAAACAACTTTACCACTTCCAAAAGTAACGTCTGATGACGAAATCGAACCATTTTTTGTAGTATCCCACAATTCAGCAATATTTGGATGAGTTGTGTTTAAATCATTAACGCCTTGAATCGCATTTCTACCAGAACAAAACGGACATCCACTTCCATTAGACCTATTCCTTATCGTTGCTTTCCAAGAATGTTTTTTAGAACAAATCCACCATATTTGAGTAGAATTACGATTTGTAAACATTGTAGGAATTAAATCACCATTTTTTTTATAATCCCATTCTCCTATTAAATTTGGATTTGTTGTTGCTAAATCAGTCATTCCCAATATTGGCTTTTTTCCATTACAAAACGGACATAATACTTCTTTTGAAGCGCAATCAATTCTAGATAGAAAACTATGCCCATTTTTGCAAATAAAGTAAGCTTTTTTCTTGGAAGCAATAGTTATTTTATTAGGATCAAGTCCAAGCCCATTATTTTTTTCATAGTCCCATTCAGACATTATTTTTTCATCTTCAATTACAAATTTTGACATTGGACTTTCACCGCCTTTTAATGTAATAAAAAAGGTCTCATTCCAATTTCCGAGGTTGAGACCAATAGACCTACTAAATTGCCTTTAACATGCGTACAGCTATCTATTACCGCCCATAGGTACTTGAATGCGGAGCAACACGAATACTTAGTGCCATCTACGGAGCATTTGCAACTACTCAAATATATTATACTGATTTCACTCCAAAATTTGAATAAGGTGGAAGTAAAAATCAGTTAATCAATATGTTTATAAATACAATATGTTTGTCTCAATAAAAACAATGGTTTAGTGCTGACAAGTGCCTAAAATATGTTTCTTAAAACATCTCGTTTTTTCGTTACAACCCTTAGTTGAAACTACTTAAAAGCTGACAAAATTTATATTTCAATTGATGCCAGTTAGACTCTAACTCTTCGAAATATGGTAAAAATGCCTTAAAATATGCCATTTTAACCATATAATAACCTATTTTAACCTATTTCTTTGTCAGCAAACAAACAGTTTCCACATGATATGTACCAACAAACATATCCACAATGCATTTCTTTGTAATATCATACTTATCAACTAATTCTTTTAAATCTCGTGCTAACGTTTTTGCTTCACATGAAACATAAACTATTTTCTTTGGAGCTATTTTTTTTAAAGTTTGTAAAAACTTTACTGTTGATCCACTTCTTGGTGGATCCATTACAACAACATCATATTTATTCTCATCTTTTTCTAAAAATTCTGTTGCATCTTGATTTACAAATCTAATATTTTTGACTTTATTTTGATATGCATTATCTCTTGCGTTAATCACTGATTGCTTATTATTTTCAACACCTATTACTAATCCAGCATGAGGTGCCATTACCATTCCTATGGTACCAACACCACAATATGCATCTAAAACAACATCATTCTTACTAAGATTAGCATATTCAATCACTTTATTATAAAGTTTTTCAGTTTGATAAGGATTAACTTGATAAAAAGTTTTTGAAGAAATCTTGAAATTAATTCCACATAATTGATCTATAATATATCCAGGTCCATATAGAACTCTTTCATCATCCCCTAAGATAATACTTGTTTTACGAGAATTAACGTTTTGTACAATCGTTGTTATGTATGGGCACTTATTTCTTAAACGCTTCACAAATTCACTACGCGCTGGAAACATTTCCCCATTTGTAACGACAGCAACTAAAATTTCACCACTTTTTATTGCTTCACGTACTAACACAAAACGAATTAAACCTGTTCTTTTGTCTTCATCATATGGTATCAACTTCAGTTCTTTAATAATTTTTGCTATTGATTTCACAATTTCATTTTGTCTTTCAGAATGAACTAAACAATCGTTTAAAGGTATTATCTTATGCGTATCTTCAGCATAAAATCCATATACTATATCACTTCGATTATTTTCAATTTTTGTAGTATAAGCAACTTGCATTTTATTACGATAGCGTTCTTTTTTTTCTGCCTTGATTACTTCATCAATCTTAGAATTTAACTTTTGTTCTTTCAAAGCATTTGTAACATAATTATATTTAAATTCAATTTGTTTGTCATAATTCATATGTAGCAAATGACAACTGCCACATCTTTTATATACATCACATTTTACAGTTATACGATCATTTGCTTCATTTAATAACTTTATTAATTTATATTTTTTTTCTGTTGTTTTATTTAACTTATTATTTACTTCTTCCACAATTGCTTTTTCTTTTGGTAATAAATTCGCAACACATCCTATTGTTTTATCATTTTTAAATATACCTTCACCAAAATCATTTAATGCAAAACATTTTACTTCCATCTTCTTATTCACTTTTTGATTATCATAATTTTTTGAATTCTTGGGATTGATTTTATCACTAATTTTTTTCTTAAATGAATTCATTGCAAATCCTCCTATAAATTATTATATCAAGAATTTTTCTTAAATATTTTCTATAAAATATACTATAACTATATGTCCATATTATAACATCGTTACATAAAATCTGCAACGATATATATTATTATTAAATATAAAAAACTAAGAGATTTCCTCTTAGTCTTGTAATTCTTTTTGATAAGCTACCCTTTTTCTTTCAGATGGTAATAGATCATTACGATTAAGTAATGTGATTTCTCCACATTCACAATAACTTAGTTTCTTTAATAAACAACGCATACTAATATTTTTTTGATGAGTATCGATTCTAATATTGTAGATACTTTTACTTAAAGCAATCTTTTCTGCTTCTATTAACAAACTTGAAGCAACACCTTTATTTAAATAACCTTTTTTCGTTGCAATACGATGGATTGATACATATTTATCATCATTTAACCATGTACCATTTATTTCATTATAATTTCTATCAAGTGAAAATACTATAGTAGCAGTTCCTACGATATTATTCTCTTCATTTTCATATACAATCACAATTTCATTTATTAAATCTTGATAGAAGTTTTCAATATTAGGATATTTTCCTTTCCATTGAAAAGTTCCTTCGTTTGCAAATTTTTCTTTTGCATCTTCAAAAATATTAGCAACACTCACGGCATCATTAATAGTTGCTAGCCTAACCATAATGTACCCAAATAGTAAATGATTGGAATCAATAGGGCTGGTAACATATTTGTTACTTTCATCTTGTCTTGCCTAATTAAATTTATTCCCAAGGCTACAACTAAAACATATCCAACCATACTTATTAATCTAGTTAATTCTAATAAAGATGTTTGATCAATCACACTATTTATTAAAGCAAATACTAAAGTTAATAATCCTTGATAAACAAAAACTGATGCAGCAGAAAATAATACTCCTATTCCTAATGTAGATGCTAAAACAATTGAAGTAATCAAATCAAGTGCCGCCTTTAAATATATCGTTTCAGGATTACCTAATGTATCATTAAGTGTACCAATGATTGTCATTGCTCCAACACAATATAAAGCTGTTGCTGTAATAAATCCTTCACTAATTTTACCTTTATTAACTTTTTCTTCTAACTTTATGGCAAAATTATTTAAATGATCATCAATTTTTAATGTTTCACCAATAAATGTTCCTACACCAATGCTTATTATTAAAAGCAAAGAACCTTCAAAGGAAATCTTTCCGTCTACTAACGTAACGGTATTTTCTATCACTCCAAATAACCCAACTAGTGCAACTACAATTCCCATTCCTTTTAAAACAGCATCACAGTATTCTTTTTTAATAAATTTTCGAAATAATAAACCAATTAGTCCACCGACAATTACACCAATTGCGTTAACTAAAAAACCTACCATCTTTATCACTCTTTCTAAATTAAAAATCTAAAATCAGTTCTATATTCAATATTACTTATTTATTCTTCTTTGTATTATTATACACTAATTTTACAAATTTCTCAATAACAAAAGATAAGCC
>JAEDHQ010000058.1 GCA_016296945.1 Bacilli bacterium
TGGTATCATTTTGAAAAATGAGGAACTAGTATCATTTTGAAAAAGTATTAACAATATTGCAATAAAGACTTTTAAAAAGGTAAAAAAATTGGTATAATAAATGAGATACATATAGATTAAGGTGGTTATTATGAATAGAAATTTAAATTATAAACCTGGTAAACAGCCTATATATGATTTTGTCAGAAAAATCTTGAAATTATTTTTTAGAAAACCTGAAATTGTTAATTATAATGAATCACTGGAAGACAAAGCAATATTTTTGTCAACGCATTGTGCTAAATTAGGTCCTTCATACTTAGATTTATATTTTCCAAAGAAACATGCGATATGGGGCGCTCATGAAATGTTAGGAACTTATAAGGAAAGATATAAGTATTTACGTAATGTTTATTATATACAAAAAATGAAGAAATCAAAATTTAGAGCAACAATATCTGCTGCTTTTGAAGCTATTTTTAATATCTTTTTTTATAAAGGAATGCATGTTTTACCAACATATCCAGACATTAGATTAACAAAAACTATTAAAGCATCATGTAATGTTTTAGATAATAATTTACCAATTATGATTTTCCCAGAAAACTCAAATGATGGATATTTTGATGTTCTTAATGAATTATTCCCGGGTTTTATTCTATTATCAGATGCATATTACAAAAAGAATAAAATTGATTTGCCTGTTTATCCTGTATATCTTCATTATAAACAACGAAAGTTGTTTATTGATAAGCCTTTATATATTCAAAAATTGAAAGAAGAGGGGTTAGATAACAGTGCTATTTGTGAAATGTTTAAAGAAAAGATTAATCATTTCTTTTATGAATATATTAAAAAGTAAGAGGAAAGAACTGTGAAAAAAAATATAACAAAAATCATCTTTTTTGTTCTAGCGTTAATTGCTTTAGGAATTATAGTTTGGTTTTTTAAAAATTTAATAATTGATATTATTAAATATGCAAAATCAAATGATCATGAAGCAATTAAAGAATTAATAGCAGAGCAAGGAGCATTCAGTTATTTATCAATAATTCTTGTAGAAGCAATTCAAATGATTGTAGTTGTTATTCCTGCTGAATTCATTCAATTAGCGGCAGGGATTAGTTTTCACCCATTGATTGCTGCTTGTTTATGTTTGACTGGTGTTTTTATCGGGGCTACAACAATTTACTTTTTGGTAAATGTATTAAAAATTGATCAAAGTTCCTTATCAAATAATTCAAAAAGAATTGATGAATTAGCTTTGAAAAAATCAAATTTGAGCATTCAGGCATTAATGTATTTATTATTTTTTATGCCGATTATTCCTTTTGGAGCCATTTGTTACTTTGGTTCCTCAAAGAAAATTAGTTATCGTCGATATATATTGACATGCTGTACTGGTGCATTACCAGCAATAGTAACATCAATTTTTTTAGGAAAAGGTATGGTAACTCTTACAGCTTTAGGAATTCCATTATATGCAATAATATTAATTGTTATTGCAGTAATGATAATTTTATTTACCTCTTTAATGCTATTAGTAAAGCACAAATATTTTGATGGTTCTATTGGCAGTCCAAATTCAAATCTTTATCCCGTATTATTAAAGATTTTTAGTTTTATTGTTAGAACTAAAGCAAATCCTAGATTTGAAAAAGATAAGCTTACAAATATTGATGGACCTGTAGTTTATATCTCAAATCATGCTTCTTTCTTTGATATGTATTATGCTTGTAATTTTATTTACCCTAAGCGAGCAGCAATTGTTGGAAATAGATATTATCTTCGGGGAAGACTTGCTAGTCAAATTACAAAGAGTATCGGAATTATTCCAAAGAAATTATTTTCTGCTGATTTAGAAACAATTAAAATGACATTGAAAAGTGTCAAAGAGGGACATTCAATTGTTTTATTCCCTGAAGGAAGATTATCATTAGATGGCTCAAATTATAACATTGTATCAGGAACAGGGGCTTTACTTAAAAAGTTAAATGTTCCTGTTGTGATTGCTAACATTAATGGTGCATACCTTACTAACCCAAAATGGCGTAAAAAAAGAATGCGTGGTAATGTTTTAGTTGAAACTAGGGCTATATTATTGCCTGACCAGTTAGAAACAATGAGTGCAAAAGAAGTTGATACATTTATTAATGAAAATATTAAGATTAATGATTTTGAATTTGCAAGAACTAATGGTTATAGATATAAAGAAAAGAATAAAGCAAAAGGATTAGAAAATGTCTTATTTGTTTGTCCACATTGTAAGAAAGAATATACTTTAGAAATAGATAATAATACAATTAGATGTACTAATTGTGATCATCAATTTACAATTAATGATCAATATAGTTTTGATGAAAATAAATTAGCTATTAAAGATATTAATCACTTTTATAACATAATTAAAGAATACCAAAAAGAACAATTAAATGCGGATTATTGTTTGGAAACCAGAGTAAAAGTTAAGAAAATTGATTTATCTAAAAAAAATAATGATAAACAAGGATATGGTACTTGTTATTTGACAACAGAAAAAATTGGTTTTGTTGGCTTTGTGGATGGAAAAGAAGTTGAGTTTGAAGTCCCAATGAAAGTCTTAAAAGCCTTAGCATTTTCTTGTGGTGAAGAATTTGAGTTTTATTATAATAATGAACTATATTATTTCTATCCTGAAGATGGGCGAGTATGTGCACAATATGCGATGATTGTGGATATCTTAAATGAGAAAGAATTATAAAAAGAAGAGTGTTCTTATGCAAAATAAAGTCGTAGATATTTCTAAAAAAACATTTATCAATGTAATGATTATTCTTCTTTCATTACTAGTATTTTCAATTGTCTTAACGTATATAATTCCAAAAGGCAAGTTTTTTGAAGAAATAATTGATGGGGAAGTGATAATCCATTATGATCAGTATCTAGAAATAGATGATGCTAAAGGAATTAATATTTTGAAAGGTATTTTTGCCCCAATCTTAGTGTTATTTTCTCATGATGGCTTAACAATAATAATGTTATCATTATTTATTGTAACGATTACTGGTGCTTTCCAAGTAATGAATGATTGTAATGGAATGAAATTAATCATTCAAAAACTAATTGATAAGTTTATAAATAATAAGAAATTATTAATATCATTGATTATTCTAATCTTTATGATGTTTGGATCATTTTTTGGATTATTTGAAGAAGTGTTAATTCTTTTGCCACTAATCATGATGTTAACTATCTCAATTGGTTATGATTCATATACAGGTTTTTTAATCTGTATTGTAGCGACTGGCTTTGGTTTTTCTAGTGCACTTACAAATCCATTTACTGTGATTACTGCCTCTCAATTAATAGGAGTTTCTCCGCTTACAAATTTTTGGTATCGTATCATTATATTTGTGATGATGTATGGTTTGTTGGTACTTTTTACATTACATCATTTAAGTGTTATTGAAAAGAGTCCAGAAAAGTCACCAACTTATCAAAAAGATTTAGAAAAGAAAAAAGTTTTAGATCTTGAAATATATGAAAATAATGGTAATAACCAAAGAACATTTATAGCATATGTTATTTTCTTAGTTACAATTCTTGCTACAATTATTACTGTAACATTGATTGAAGCAATAAGAGGATATATCGTTGTGTTCTTAATTGTGATTTCCTTATTTGGTGGGATTCTTACTGGATATATTGCAAGTAGAAATATTAAGGATGTTTTAAAAAGTTTTTTAAAGGGAATTGTTTCCGCAATTCCCGCTATTGCAATGATTATGGTTGCTTCAAGCATTAAATTTATTCTAGAAGAAGCATCAGTATTGCCAACAATTGCAAATTATATTTCTGTTTTGGTATATGGAAAAAATCAATTTGTTGTTTTATTATTGTTGTTCTTAATCATTATTGTATTAGAATTCTTTATATCTTCATCTACTGCAAAAGCAGTATTTGTAATGGGAATCCTATCTTGTGTTTCCATTAATATATCTAAGGAAATGCTTGTTTTAGTTTATTTATTTGGTGATGGTTATACTAATGTTTTATTTCCAACATCGCCAGTCTTATTAATAGCTTTAACAATGACGGGAATAAATTATACTACTTGGTTGAAAAAGTCAAAATGGTTATTTGTAATAACATTTGTCCTTGTCATGGCATTTTTATTGATAGGTTTATTATTAAAATATTAAAATGTAGAGTTAATAAAAGTCATGTTGATAATGTATGACTTTATTAGCTCTTTTTTTTGAAAAACTTATAAAAATTTGTTGATAAATAAACGCTATAATGGTATAATTTATATGTGCCAAAAAGCATATAAAAAAAATATGGGAGGATATTTTACAAGATGAAAAAATTATTTTTATCTATTTTAGCTTTATTAGCTATGTTTGTTTTCGTTGGCTGTGCAAAAGATAAAGGCAACGAATATGACAAAATTCCAGACACTATGGTAGCAGACAGTTACGACATCGCATTCGTAACAGATATTGGACAATTAAAAGATAAATCTTTTAATCAAGGTACTTGGGAAGGTGTTAAGAAATACGCTTATGATAATGGAAAATCATATAAATATTATCAACCTGCAAATGGTGATGCTGCAACTGATGATGATAGATTCGATGCTATGAAAGCAGCTGTAGATGGCGGAGCTAAAATCGTTGTTTGTGCTGGTTTTATGCAATACAATGCTTTAGCAAGAGCTGCAAAAACATTTGCTGATGTTAAGTTTGTATTTATTGATGGTTGGACATTTGGTGCTGCAAATGTTACTGCTATTGTTTTCCAAGAAGAACAATCTGGTTATTTAGCTGGTTATGCAGCAGTTAAAGAAGGATATACTAAACTTGGATTCTCTGGTGGAGGCGGTGGAACTAACCCTGCTTGTCAACGTTTCGGTTATGGTTTCATTCAAGGTGCTAATGACGCTGCTAAAGAATTAAATATTAAAGTAGATATGAAATATAGTTGGTTATATGGTGCTGCTTTCTCTGCAAGTGCTGAACTTCAAACAATGTTAGAAGGTTGGTATTCTACTGGTACTGAAGTTGTATTCTCTTGTGGTGGTTCTATGTGTAAGAGTGCATTTGCTGCTGCTGCACAAAATAACGGTAAAGTTATCGGTGTAGATGTTGACCAATCTGCAGAATCTTCTACAGTTATTACTTCTGCTACAAAAGGCTTAAGAGAAGGTACAATACATGCATTAAAACAATTCTTTGATGGTAAATGGGAAGAAATTTCTGATAAGACTGTTAACTTAGGTGCTAAAGATAATGCTGTTGGTTTACCAACTGAAGAAGCATCTTGGGGATTCAAGAAATTTACAGTTAAAGAATATGAAGCATTATTTGCAAAACTTCAAAATGAAACAGTTAAAGTTGATGCTAATATCGGCGAAGCTGGCGAAGTTGAAGCTAAAACTTATTCTAATGTAACCTTAGAATGGGTTAAATAATTCTTAAAAATAGAGGTTATCACAATTGTGATAGCCTTCTTTTTTTTATTTTTGTTGCAATTTCACTCATAATTTATTATAATTATTTTAGATAATTATGTCATATGCTGTTAAAGAAAGGGATGGTGACGATAGTGGAAAATTATGTGATTGAAATGCTCAATATCACTAAAGAATTTCCGGGAATCATTGCAAATGATAATGTTACATTGCAACTAAAAAAAGGGGAAATTCATGCTCTATTAGGGGAAAATGGAGCTGGGAAATCAACATTAATGAGTGTTCTTTTTGGATTATATCAAGCAGAAAAAGGAACAATTAAAAAAGATGGAGTGGAAGTAGAAATAAAAGACCCTAATGATGCAAATCGCTTAGGAATTGGAATGGTTCACCAACATTTTAAATTAGTAGAAGTATTCTCTGTATTAGATAATATTATTTTAGGTGCAGAAACTACTAAGTATGGATTTCTAAGAAAAAAAGAAGCTAGAGAAAGAGTATTAGCACTATCAGAAGAATATGGTTTAGCAGTAGATCCTGATGCCTTAATTGAAGATATTACTGTTGGAATGCAACAAAGAGTAGAAATATTAAAGATGTTATATCGTAATAACGATATATTGATTTTTGATGAACCTACTGCTGTGTTGACTCCACAAGAAATAGAAGAACTTCTTCAAATTATGAAGAATATGGCAAAGAGTGGAAAATCAATCTTATTTATTACTCATAAGTTAAATGAAATATTAGCCGTTGCTGATCGCTGTACAGTATTAAGAAAAGGAAAATATATAGGAACAGTTAATGTAAAAGATACAACAAAAGAAGAACTATCAGAAATGATGGTAGGCAGAAAAGTTGAATTTGTTGTTCCAAAGAAAGATCGCATTCCTGGAAATGATGTTTTAATTGTCAAGAATATGACAATGGTTTCTAAACAACATAAGAAAAACATTGTTAATAATGTTAGCTTAAATGTTAGAGAAGGAGAAATTGTTTGTATTGCTGGTATTGATGGTAATGGGCAAACAGAATTTGTCAATGGAATTACCGGCTTAGATAAGATAAATAGTGGAGAGATTATTTTTAAAGGCGTAGATATAACTCATAGTAAGATTCGGGATCGTAATAAACTAGGTTTATCGCATATTCCTGAAGATCGTCATCGTCATGGACTAGTCTTAGATTTTACATTAGCAGATAATATGGTTTTACAAAGATATTTCGAGCCGGATTTTCAAAAAAATGGATTTATCTTAAAAGATAAAGTCAGAGAGTATTCAGATAAATTGATAGAGCGTTTTGATGTTCGCAGTGGCCAAGGATCGAAAACTATCGCTAGAAGTATGTCTGGCGGTAACCAACAAAAAGCAATAGTTGCTCGTGAATTAGATCGCGATCCAGACCTATTGATAGCTGTACAACCAACAAGAGGACTTGATGTTGGTGCTATTGAATTTATTCATAAACAAATTGTTGCCCAACGAGATAATGGAAAAGCAGTTCTTTTAGTGTCATTAGAGCTAGATGAAGTAATGGGTTTATCTGATCGTATTTTAGTAATGTATGAAGGAGAAATCGTTGGTGAATTTGATCCTAAAAAAGTTACTGTTAATGAATTAGGTTTATATATGTCGGGTGCAAAGCGTCAAAACAAGGAGAGTGAATAATTATGACTGGTGGTTTGTTATTTTTAATAATTATTTTAATTATTGCTGCTTCAGTTGTCGCTATAATCTATGCAAATAAAAAAGCAAAGAAGCTACAAACAGTTTCTTGGTTTGAAAAACAATGGAAAAAAGATTCTGTAAAAGCTACCACATCTTCATTCATTTCTGTTTTTGTCGGTTTATTAATCGGTGCAATTATTCTTCTTGCAATGTGTGGAAGTGTTGATGGTGGATTAAAGACAGGCCTTGAAGGAGTTCAATTAATTTTCTTTGGTGTTTTTAATATTGGTCGTAATGCATCTGGTAATTTAGTTTTTGGTTGGAATGGTACAAGTATTGGAAATGTTTTATTTAAAGCAATGCCATTAATTTTAACTGGTTTATCTGTTGCTTTAGCTTTTAAGACAGGTTTATTTAATATTGGTGCTCCAGGTCAATATTTAATGGGGACAGCCGCATCTTTAATTGTTGCTTTATCAATTCCAACAACAGCTGTTCCTGCATGGATTGTTTGGATCTTAGCGTTCTTATCAGGAATGCTAGCAGGAGCTTTATGGGGAGCTATTCCTGGTCTATTTAAAGCTTTCTTAAATGTTAATGAAGTAATAAGTTGTATTATGACAAACTGGATAGCCGCAAACCTTGTTACCGCTTTATTTGATAATTCTACTGGACCTTTTAAGAATTTATTAGACCCTAGTGGAACAAAGAACTTTGCATATGTTTATAAAACAACACATAATGGTGTGGCTACACCTAGTTTAGGTTTAGATAAAATCTTTCCTGGTTCACAAGTTAATGCAGGTATTTTTGTAGCCATTATTATTGCAATAGTTGTTTATATTGTATTAAATAAAACAACATTTGGTTATGAACTAAAAGCATGTGGAGCTAATCGTGATGCGGCAAAATATGCAGGTATTAATGAAAAAAGAAATATATTGTTATCAATGGCCATCGCTGGAGGATTAGCAGGGGCTGGTGCTGCTTTATATTATTTATCAGGAAACACAGAATTTAAATGGTTAACATATCAATCTTTACCAGCAATTGGTTTCAATGGAATTCCTGTTGCTTTACTTGCATCTAATAATCCTGTTGGTGTAATTGCTTCTGCTATTTTCTTATCATACTTAGATGTTGCTGGTATGAGTTTAAAATACATGACTACTTATAATGAATATATTACAAGTATTATTAGTGCAATTATTGTTTATTTTAGTGCTTTTGCTTTACTAATCAAGATGATTCTTGAAGGAAAAATTAAGATTAGTTTTTTCCAAAATAAAAATATCAATAAAGAAGTAGAAATAAAAAATAAAGAAAAACCAAAAGAAATAAATGAATCAAATAATGATTCAGATGAAAAAAATATCGCAAATAAGGAGGCTAAAGAATAATGGTTTATTTTATTCAACAAACATTAGTTTTTGCAATTCCTTTGATGATTGTTGCCTTAGCCGGCGTGTTTGCGGAAAGAAGTGGTATTATTAATATTGCTTTAGAAGGTATTATGATCTTTGGTGCTTTTATTGGGGTATTAATAGTTAGAGTATTATTACAGGTAGGTATCGGTGATGATTTAGGTCAACTAATATTAATCATTGCTATTATTATTACAATGATTTTAGGGGCAGTCTTTTCATTGTTATTGGCTTTTGCTTCAATTAATTTAAAAGCGGATCAAACAATAGGTGGTACGGCTCTTAACTTATTAGCTCCTGCTTTAGTTTTATTTTTAGTGTTAATTATCTCACAACAAACTACATTAGATATTGGTGGAAAAACAGCTGCTGAATTATTTATGTTATTCCAAGATGATTTTGGAATTGATGGTGCAAAAAAATTAGGAGTTTTAGGAAATATTTTATTTAATAAAGTATATCCAACTACTTTTTATGTTATATTAATTTTTGTAGTGCTATCAGTTGTTTTATATAATACAAAGTTTGGTTTAAGATTGCGTTCTTGTGGAGAACATCCACAAGCAGCAAACTCACTAGGTATTAATGTAAATAAAATGCGTTATATTGGTGTTTTAATCTCTGGTGCTTTAGCAAGTTTTGGTGGTTTTATATATGCAATTTCTGTTGCTGGTTGTAGTGCAACAGGTGATGTTGCGGGAACAGGTTTCTTAGCTTTAGCAGTTATGATTTTCGGTAATTGGAAACCATTAAATATTGCTTTAGGTGCTTTATTATTTGGTGCTTTAAAGTGTATCTCTGTCGGTTACCCTTATATCGACTTTAATGGAGATGGTATCTTTGCTTTAAAAGATTTAGGAATCAGTCCACATATTTATCGTGTATTACCATATGTTATTACTCTAGTTGTATTAGCATTTACATCGAAAAAGTCTCGTGCTCCAAAAGCAGAGGGCCAACCATTTGATAAAGGAAAGCGATAATAAAGTTATACAAGACACATATTTATACAAAATAAAAAAAGAAGTCTGATAAAGGCATTCCCTATAAGGGATTTTTTGAAAAACTAAAAATTTATAGGAAATTGCACTTTCAAAACGGTCAAAAAAAATTAGAACTTGGATTAAACATCCGAGTTCTTTTTCTTTGCAAAATTCTACAAAGTTTTCAAATATTTTAGAGTTCTAAACATTAAAATCTATTGACAAAAGATATAACAATTAGTATAATATAGAGTGTAATAAATGTTATAGGTGGTATTTATGCGAGAACTTATTAAACAAATCAGACAATATACAGGATTAAGCCAAACTGAAATGGCTAAAAAAATCGGTGTTCAGTTTGCAACAATAAACCGTTGGGAAAACGGACGCTCTCAGCCTACTCGTCTTGCAGGAGAAGGTCTTTTTGCATTGTGCGAAGATTTTAACGTTCCCGTTTACGATATGATTATAGAGAAGGTTAAGCGTGAAGTATCTTCTCTAAAAATTGAAGAAGGGCGTGTTATTCTTTATCACGGCTCAAAAAGTGGCTTGGTTGGAGATATTGCCCCTATCAGTCGTGAAAAATGTGACTTTGGTAAAGGTTTTTATATGGGAACGACTCCCGAACAACCACTTACTCTTATCTGCGACTTTGAAGAATCAAAATTTTACGTTGTATCTATTGACGCAAGCGAACTTGCAACAGCTGAAATTCCTGCGGATATTGATTGGGCAATGATTGTTGCTTATCATCGTGGAAGAATGGAAAAAATTAAAGGCAGCAAGTTCTATAACAAATACAGCACTATGACAAGCGGTAAAGATTTGGCTATCGGTAGTATTGCAAACGACAGAATGTTCTTTGTTATTGATAACTTCTTTTTGGAGAATATAACGGATATAGCACTCGTAAACAGTTTATCGGCATTACAACTCGGTAGACAATATGTTGCTCTTACTGAAAAGGCATGTAAAGCGATTAAAGTAGAAAAAGAAATAGAACTTTCCTTCTTTGAAAAGAAAGTATTACGAAAGGTAAGCGAAGGCAACCGTCAGAAAGGTATAGAACTTGCAAATAAAATCTGCAAATCGTACCGCCGTGAAGGCAAATTCTTCGACGAGATTTTGGACGACGCATTAAAAGGAGATAACTAATGGATGCTTTG
>JAEDHQ010000012.1 GCA_016296945.1 Bacilli bacterium
GAAAATCTACTTAGAAAATAAATTTAAAATGCAAAGTATGGATGAATATGTACAAATTACAGCTAATCAATTAGCTCTTCTGAGAGATGATATTGTTATCCATCGCATAAATGGAGATGCACCAAGTGATTTATTAATAGCACCTGATTGGAGCATCAAAAAATTAGTTGTAATGAATGAAATAGATAAATATATGAAAAAACATAATTTATTTCAAGGATGCAATTATAAAGGATCTTATAATAAAAAGTAATTAAAAAGGGATGTTAAACAACCTAAATCTATAGGATATTTAACATTCCTTTTTTAGTTAAATTTTTGATATTGGCGATTTACAGCCCTTAAATATTTATTTATCAGTAGAATTTTTGACAAAGTTATTATTCTTTGTTCTTTTAATATCTTCAACTTTATCTAATTTTTCCCATGGCAAATCTAAATCTAATCGACCAAAATGTCCATAAGCAGCACATTTTTTATAAATAGGACGACGCAAATCTAATCCTTCAATTATTTCTTTTGGTGTCAAACCAAAATTACTGCGAATAATCTTAACGATTTCTTCTTCTGTATATTTAGATGTTCCATAAGTATTTATCATAATAGATGTTGGTTCTGCAACACCAATCACATAACTTAATCCAACTTCTATTTTTTCGGCAATTCCGGCAGCAACTAGATTTTTCGCAATATATCTAGCCATATATGATGCACTTCTATCAACTTTAGTTGGGTCTTTACCACTAAATGCTCCACCGCCGTGACGAGCATAACCGCCATATGTGTCTACAACTATCTTTCTTCCTGTTAAACCACTATCACCTTTAGGTCCTCCAATAACAAAACGACCTGTTGGATTAATAAAATATTTTGTGTTTTCATCAATTAAATTAGAAGGTAATGTATATAAAATTACTTCTTTCATAATGAATTCTTTTAATTCCTCTAAGGAAACTTTTTCATCATGTTGAGTGGAAATAACAACACTATCGATTCTAAGAGGCTTATCAAATTCATCATATTCTACTGTAACTTGACTCTTACCATCAGGTCTTAAATAGTTTACAATTCCTTTTTTTCTAACTTCAGCTAAACGACGAGTTAATTTATGAGATAATGATATTGGAAGTGGCATCATATCTTCTGTTTCATTTGTGGCAAAACCAAACATTAAACCTTGATCACCAGCACCATCAATATCCACTCCTAGAGCAATATCACTTGATTGTTCATCTATTGTTGATAAAACTGCTAAGTTATCAGCATCAAAGCCATATTTTCCACGATCATAACCGATTTCTTTAACAGTTTCTCTAACGATTTTAGGAATATCAACATAACCATTTGTAGTTATTTCTCCCATAACCATAACTAGTCCAGTTGTTGCACATGTTTCACAAGCAACTCTTGATTTTGGATCTTGAGCAAGGATTGCATCTAATATCGCATCAGAGATTTGGTCACATACTTTATCAGGATGACCTTCGGTAACAGATTCTGATGTAAATAATCTTTTATTTTCTATTTTTTTATTTAACATTTTATTCACCTGCTAATATTTCATATTTTTATTATTTAGACGACTGGTTTTATTATCACGTTTTGAAGTTCTTGCTAAAGCCTTTTTGCCACTAATGACAGTTGGCATATCTTTTCCATATCTTCTTCTATCTTCTTTTGCTTCTTCGATAGTAAGGCGACGTCCTTTATAACGAATTTCATTTGATAAAGAAAGAACTTCGTGAACAAACTCACGCGGAACTTCAAAGAATGAAAAACTGTCGCAAATAGTAACAGCGTTGATTTCAACGTTGCTCAACGATGTATTTTTTACTAGCATATCTGTAATAGTATAAACTTTAATGTCATCTTTGCGACCAACAGAAATAAACATGCGGACACCATTATTACTTCGGCGAGCACGTCGATTATCAATTTCTTCTTTTATTTCTTCGATTTCACTATTACGGCTATCAGCATTAATAATAATACTTAATAGTCCTTTAATTAAAACATCTTTATCAAGATCTTCAAATTTATTTAATTGTTTATCAATAATTGATAAAAAACGATTTTCATCATAACTTACTTCTTTTAAATTAGAACTATCTGCAACTTCTTTTGCTCTTTCTAATAAACGAATTGTTCTGATTTTAATTACTTTATCTAAACTTGGAAAACTTCCTTTTTCAATTGAAGTTTTCGCATATTTTTCTATTTCTTTAATGCGTCTTTGCTCGCCACGTGTTACAAAACTTATAGCAACACCTGATTTTGCGGCTCTACCAGTCCTTCCAATACGATGAATATAATATTCATCATCTGTCGGTAAATCAAAATTAAAGACAATCTCGACATCATCGATATCAAGACCACGAGCAGCAACATCACTAGCAACTAAAACATTAATTGTTCCTTCACGGAAACGAGCCATTACACGATCTCTTTGCATTTGTTTCATATCTCCGTGCAAAGCTTCTGCCAAAAAACCTCTTGTAAGAAGCTGACTAGTTACTTCATCAACATTCTTTTTAGTATTACAAAATATCATAACTAATTTATAGTCATTCAATTCAATAATACGACTAGCAATTTCTATTTTATCAGCTTCCCGACAATAAATATACTTTTGGCTAATTTGCTTTAAAGTTAAACTACCTTGATTAACTTTAATTTTTTGAGGTTCATGCATAAAAGTATTGGCGATATTTTCAATCTCTTGTGAGAATGTAGCTGAAAATAACATTGTTTGGTGATTAGGATTCATTCGACTTAATATTTCATTAATATCATCTAAAAATCCCATATTCAACATTTCATCAGCTTCATCTAATACAACCATTTTAACACTACTTAAATTAATAGTTTTACGATTTAAATGGTCAATTAGGCGACCAGGAGTAGCAACAATAATCTGCGGGCGTTTGCGTAATCCTGTAATTTGTTTATCGATTAGTTCTCCTCCATAAATAGCAATTGCTTTTAATTTATTCAAATACTTTGCTAACTTATTAATTTCATTTGTAATTTGAACAGCTAATTCTCGAGTTGGGGCGATAATAGTTGCTTGAACATCAAAGCTATTTTCATTCACCATATTTAAAATAGGAATTGCGAAAGCAAAAGTTTTACCAGTTCCAGTTGGAGCTTGACCGATTAAATCATTATAATCTAAAGCTAACGGAATAATCCTTTTTTGGATATCCGTTAGCTCCGTATATTCCATATCCTCAATACTTTTCAAGATTTGAGGTTTAACATTTAATTCACTGAACTGCATTTTTATTTCCCAGAAACAGCTAATTGGTTAAACCATACAGATGGAGCACCGATTCCACCTTGTTTTATTTCTAAATCGTTACCGATTTCTACAATATCATTCATCATCTTTAAGAAGTTACCTGAAACAACTATTAATGTAACTGGTTTTACAATCTTACCTTTTTCAATATAAAATCCAGAAGATTGAGCACTAAAATCACCACTAATTGGATTTAATCCAGCATGTAAACCAGACATATCTGTTATTAATAATCCCTTATCAATCTTCTTAATCATTTCTTCTTTAGTTAATGTGCCAGGTTGTAAATAGAAGTTTGTTGGTCCAACACCATTAACAGTAGCATTACCAGTAGGTTCAACACCAAATACTTTTGCAGTTTTTAAATTATGTAAGAATGAATTAAATACACCATTAGAAACTACTTCTTTCTTAACTGTTGCTACACCTTCTTGATCAAATGGTTCTTTATTAATTGATTCTGGTAATAGTGGATCATCAATAATAGTAACTTTTTCACTCATAATCTTTTGGCCTAATTTATCAGTTAAAGAAGTTAGTTTCTTTAAAGCTGCTTCTCCAGAGAACATTGAGAAGAAACCTGATAAGATACTCTTCATTGCATCATTTTCTAAGATAACAGGATAAGCACCACTTTCAATTGGAGCAGCTCCTAACATTGAAATAGCTTTCTTACATGCTTTTTTTGCAACTTCTTTTGGTTTTAAATCAGCAAATTTATTAGATATTTCAACTTTAAATCCGTTTTGCTTATTTGGATTATCTTTAGATTCCCCAGCTACAGTTCCTAATACAAAACCACAGATTTCACTACTCTTAGATAAATTCAATCCTTTTGAATTAACAATCTTAGTACTAGATCTTTCTTCTACATATTGGCAATAATTAACTAATTCGATTCTTTCATCATATCCATAAGAAGCTTTTTCCATTTCTTTAAGCATAGCAATCTTTTTCTTTGTAGGAACTTCACTAATTCCACTTTCAACAGTTTCAACTGTAGGATAAACTTTGCTTCCTTCAAAAATTGAACTTTCTTCTTTTGAATTTAATGTTAGAACATTATCTTTTAGTTTTAAAATAATCTTTTCGATTTCTTTATCGCTTAATTCTTCTTCGTTCTTTTGAAAATGAGTTAAAGCCATTTTACCATTAATAATACCTTTTAAAGTATATGATTTATCAGAACCATTAAAGTTTTTATCAACATTTCCTCTAAATAAAGAAATTGTTACTTCATCAGAAACAGTTTCAATAATTTCTACAGCTTCAAATCCTAATTCTAAAGCTTTATCTATAATTTTTTGTAACATTATTTAACACCCCTTCCACCAACTGTAACATTTTGAACACGAATTGTTGGTTCACCAACATCTGTTGGAATACTACCACTTTGTGAACCACACATACCATGGCCAAATGATAAGTTATCAGAAATCATATCGATATTCATTAAGATTTCAGAGCCACTACCAACTAATGTTGCCCCTCTAACAGGTTTAGTAATCTTTCCATCTTCAATCATATAACCTTCATTAACTGCAAAGTTAAATTCACCAGTTGATGGATTAACACTACCACCACCCATTCTCTTAGCAAACAAACCAAACTTAGTATTAGCAATAATATCTTCAAATTTATCTTTTCCAGGTGCAAAGAATGTATTACTCATTCTTGAAGTTGGAGATAATTGATAACTTTGGCGACGTCCACTACCAGTAACTGGATGATTCATAATACGAGAATTACGATAATCAACTAGATATGACTTTAAAATACCATTTTCAATTAAAACATTCTTTTGAGTTGGATGACCTTCATCATCAAAGTTCATAGAACCCCATTGACCAGGACGACTACCATCGTCAATTGCAGTAACAACATCAGAAGCAATCTTTTGGCCTAATTTATTACAGAATACTGAAGCTCCTTTGGCAACACTTGTTGCTTCTAATGAGTGAACACAAGCTTCATGTAATAATACACCACCAAAGCCATTATGAACAACAACAGTCATCTTTCCGCCAACCATTTCATCAGCACCTGCCATTGTAACAGCACTAGTTGCAATATCTTTTGCAAATTCTTTAATATCATGTTCTTCAAATAATTCATAACCTTTGTTGTCACCAATTGAATCAGAAATAGCTTGCATATTTGCACCACTTCCGGCCACAACTGTACAAGTTAAACGAATGTTAGTACGTAAATCAGTAACAAATGTACCATTACTATTAACTATTAAAACATTTTGCTCTTTATCAGTTAATCCACAAACTACTTGACTCACTTCTTTAGAAGTAGCTTTTGCAGACTTAAATGCTTTTGTCATTAATGAAATTTTAGCACTATTTTTAACCTTAGAAGGTAATTTCTTTGGTTCAATAATATGTCTTTCAGGTTGAGGAACAAATTCCTTAACTTCTACTTTTGTTGGACTCTTTAAACTAGCTCTTAATTTTTTAGCTAAATCTTTTAAAGATTTAGGATTCCAGTCATTTAAATAACCAAACACTTCTTGTGCGCCTAATAAAATACGAACTGAAGCTCCATGAATAATGTTTGTTTGATTTTTTGTTACTTCTCCAGATACCATTTCAATTGCATTAGCAACTGTATGTTCAAAAAATATTTCAGCGAAATCAGCACCTGTACCTAAAGCAACTTTTAAAATACTAGCGGCTTGTTTTTGAGATATAAATTTCATATAAATTTCTCCTTTGTTATTTTTTATTCTTTTAACCATTCTAAGGCTTTATTAAAACGCCTCATAGATTCATCTTTACCTAAAATATCAGCAATTTCTACTATTCCACCAGGAGTAACATTACAAGATGAAATCGCAATTCTTAATACAGTATAAACTGCACCAGACTTAACTTCTAATTCTTCAGCAATTTTAACAATTGTAGCATGTAAATTATCTTCTGTAAATTCAATTGCTTCTAATTTAGGAATAGAATATTCTAAGATTTTCAAAGCAACATTTTCATCTATCTTAAATTTCTTATGATAATATTGCTCTTTTTCAATCACATTAAATTGATCAATAAAAGCAACTTTTTCAGGAATTTCACTTAATATTTCAATACGAGATTGTAATAATTTACCAAACTTTTCATAATCATAACGATCTTTAATACAAGAAGCATCAAAGAATGGCTTAGCTTTTTTCATAAACTCATCAAACGGTAATTGTTTTATGTATTCACCATTTAACCAACTCATCTTTGTTTGATCAAAAATACTACTTGATTTACTTAGACCACTAATTGAGAACTTTTCAATTAATTCTTCCATTGAGAATTTTTCTTCTTCACCTTTTGGGCTCCAACCTAATAATGCTATATAATTAATAATTGCTTCTGGTAAGTATCCTTTTTTAATGAAATCATCAAAGTTTGCATCACCATATCGTTTACTTAATTTACGTTGTGCATCTTTCATAATTGGTGTCAAGTGAACATATTTAGGATGTTCCCAACCAAATGCATCATATAATAGATTATATTTTGGTGTACTACTCAAATACTCATTACCACGCATAACGTGACTAATTTTCATTAAATGGTCATCAACAACATTAGCAAAATTATATGTTGGTAGTCCATCAGATTTAATTAATATTTGATCCTCTAATTCATTATTAGGAATTTCTACATGACCAAATACTAAATCATCAAATTCGCTAATACCTTCAGTCGGCATATTTTGACGAATAACAAACTTGTCACCACGCGCAAGGCGCATCTTAACCTCTTCATCAGATAAATGAAGACAATGTTTATCATAACGCTTAATTCCTTCTGAATTAGCTAATGTTTCTAATCTTTCTTTATCACAAAAACAATAATAAGCAGCCTTCTTTTCTACAAGTTCTAAAGCATACTTCATATAGATGTCTTTACGTTCTGTTTGGATATAAGGACCATAGTTACCACCTTCATTAGGTCCTTCACTTATTTCCATACCTGATTCTTTCAATGTGCTATAAACAACATCAATAGCGCCAGGAACAAAACGTTCTAAGTCTGTATCTTCAATTCTTAAAATAAAATCTCCATTATTTTGTTTTGCAAATAAATAAGCATATAATGCTGTTCTTAAATTTCCAATATGCATAAACCCTGTTGGACTTGGGGCAAATCTTGTACGTACACGATTTAATTCACTCATAATATATTCCTCACATTATATTTTTTATTATTAACTAACTTTTGATTTTCTTGAGCCAACACCTTTGATTAATTTATTAAATCTCGATGTTTTAAGTTTTAATAATTCATCAGTTCTTCCAAATTCAATTGGGGCTCCTTCTTCTACAATCAAAATCTTATCACATTTGTTTAATAGATAAGGTTTATCTGTTTCAATAATTACTGTTTTATTTTTTAATTTATATATTTCATTAATCATTAATGTTTCTAAAGCAACATTTAAATTCATTGAAGATTCATTAATTAAATAAATCTTAGCATCTTTATAAATAGCATTAGCATAAACAACACGTCGATTAAAATCATTATGATCTAAACTAGATATTTTAGTGTATTCTTTATTTTCTAAAGAACTTATCTCATTTTTTAGTCCACTGCGATATAAAGCATCATTAAATTTGTATTCATCAAAATCTAAAGGATAACAAATATTTTTGATTATTGTATCAGAAAAAACATTAGAATCCTGATGTACAGAAGCAATAATACTTCTTAAATATTCAGGACTAATTTTTGTTAAATCACAATTATTGATACTTATACTTCCTTCATCAGGTTTATGCAGACGAGTCATTAAGTCAAAAATTAGATTCTTAACTTTTTGATCAGTACAGTAAATTCCTAGTTTTTCTCCTTTTTTCAGTTCAAAAGAAATTTTATTAATAATATCTACTTTTTGCTCTGTAATCACTACATCCTTAAACTTAATAGTATGCAATTCATCGAAATTAGTAATAGATTCAGATTTCAATTCACTTCGTAAATCAATCAATTTTTCTAAATCACGTAATTGAACTTCAATAAATGAACTACCTAATTTCAAGTGAACCAATTTATGCACTAAAAATACTAATGTCGGAACTAATAAAGAAAATAAAATATAAGTACCAGCCGTAATATTAATATCTTGATTTACTATTCCCCCAATTCCTATAATTATTGCATAAATAACGCCTATAAATAAACAAGTTAAAGCAGTAGAATTTAATATTTTGAGAGAATTTCTTTGATTCAAAGCTTTAGAATAGTTTTTATTTAACTCATCAAATTCATCCTTTTGATATTGTAGACCATTTAATAATTTAATATTCTTAATATTTTCAAAAGTATTAATTATTTCTTTATTATTATTTTCTAAAGCATTAGAATAATTATTATTCATTTTTGTAACAAATAATGATAATGCTTTTGTAGCAGTACCATAAAAAGGTAATATGATTAAAGTGACTAACCCAAAGATTGGTTGCACAATTAATGACATAATAACACTACCCACTAAAAAAGCAACATATTCAATAAATGTCAAAACATTTTTGCCAATATACTCATTACCAATAAATTCACTATTCCTCATAGCTTTTTTTACACTTCTTGAATAATCATTATTTTCAAAAATGTTTATTTCCGCATTTAAAATCGAATTATAAACGTTTTTAGATAATTCTTTTGACACTTTACTTACAATATCAGATTTATTTCTTTCATGTAAAATGAATAATCCAAAAGCAAAGATAAATGTGAATAATAAAGGGACAACATAATAACTAACCCGTGAGTAATTATTTAATATAACTACCTCATCCACAAAGCCTTTTAATAAAAGTAATGTAGCAATTTCAAAGCATACTAACAATAAAGATGTACAACAAAAAAAGATAAATTCTTTAGTTTGTGCAAACATTAAATGGATTATTTTCTTCACATTTGGTTTATCTTTAGCCATTTATTTCACCAATATTTAATCCTCTCTTAATATCTTATATTATCATAAAATCACTCAAATGTAAAGAAAATTATTGATTTTAGCAACATTTCATTGTATAATAGACTTATGAAGAAAGTAAAAATACTTTTTTAAAGAGGAATTATTATGGAAAATAAAAATGTTATCGCTGTATACCCTGGTTCTTTTGATCCAGTATCAAATGGACATCTTGATATTATTCGTCGAGCTAGCAAAATCTTTGATACAGTTTATGTATTAGTTTCAATAAATCCAGTCAAAAACTATTGTTTTTCAACACAAGAACGTGTTTTTATGCTTAATGAATGCACTAAAGATTTACCTAACGTTATTATTGAAGCCAGCGAGAGCTTAGTTTTAAATTTTGCGAAAAGTAAAAATGCGCAAGTTATTATTCGTGGAATGAGAAATATCATGGATTATCAAAATGAAATTACTTTATTCCAATTTAACCGTTCAATTGATAGCTCAATTGATACCTTTATTCTATTCCCGTCAACTGATAACTTATTCTTATCAAGCTCTTCAATTAAAGAATTAATTAAATTTGATAGCGATATTAGCCCATATGTACCGAAAGGTTTAGTTAATTTTATTCGTGATAAGATAAAAGCTAATGAAAATAAATAACTAAAAGAAAGATCTATAAAAGGTCTTTTTTTGTTTTGATAGATATTATTTATAAAATTCAACCATTAGTTGTATATGTTTCAACAAACAGTAGAGTTCTTAAACAAATGCTTTATTGAATTCAAATCAAATAATAGATAAAATATAAATAGATTATAAGGAGGATTAAATAATGGCAAATATATCAGAAAAAATTTTCAAACTTAGAAAGGAAAAAGGATTGACACAAGAAAGTCTTGGAAATATTTGCGGTGTGTCAAGCCAAGCAGTTTCAAAATGGGAAAAGGGAGAAAGCCTACCGGATATCCTGATCTTGCCAATCCTTTGCGAAGCATTAAATACAACAATTGACGAATTGCTTGAAGTGAAAAAAACATCACAACAACAATTCAATGAGTGCATATCGTCATATGTAAAAGAAAAAGATGAATACCAAGCTGTTTTTGATGCTATTTTAGCTACTTCATATCTAAATGAGAAGAAATATGGTTGTGCCAAAATGACAGCAAAAGGAATAAAGATTCATAATACAAAAGGCCTTGGAATCATAATTTCAGGCCATGAAATGTTACAAAAAATTAAAGAAACAAATCCGAACTCTATAAAAATAATAATTGATCTTATTACAAATGAAAATATTATTTCTATCATACGAATTTTAGATTTTGGTGTATATTTAAATGAAGAAGAAATAGCAAATAAATGTAATCTATCAAAAGAAGATACTTTAGTTGCTCTTTTGTCATTAGTAAAGCATAATATATGCGAATATAACGAATTTGGTCAATATGGATTAGGACCTAAATGTTATATATTCTTTGCTATTTTAGCTGGATTATATCTTTTCTCTCCTGATGGAAAAGATGAAATTGGAAATATTACATTTAGTTATCTAAATGATTAATCATTCCATAAAAAATGTATAATAGTAATTAATCGCTTTAATCATCAAAAAATAGTTTTTTTATATCGAACTATGATAACAAACATGAAAAAATTTAACCTATAGATTTCTCTATAGGTCTTTTTTAATTAATATTAATGGAACTTCTGTCTCTGCTTTAGTATATCCAGCATGAGCTGCTTTAAAGAAAGGCTTTTTAAGTTTTTTACTATAATTAATACAACGATTTGTTTTCGCAATTGCCAAATAATCACCAATAAAATCTTCAAATTTAGGATGCATATTACCTTCACCAAAGATATTTTCATCAATTACTTCTTGATGAGTTTTTAAAATAAAATCATCACCATATTTATTAATAAATGTATTCTTAAATTCATCATTAACTTTATATTTATCTTTAATAAAGAAAGCAGTTGCTCTTCCTTCAATACTAGTTCTTCTTTTAAGCATTCGATATATTTCTTTATCCTCATATAAATATACCCAATTTTTGACATTTAATAATCCATGATCAGCAGAAATAATAAACAAAGTATCATCAGGACATTTTTTGATTGTTTTTTTAATTAACCTTTGTGTTTTTAAAACATTTAACTTTACAAATAATGAATCAACACCTTTTACATGCATTAAACTATCTGGTTTTGGATGATAAAAATATGTGTATGATGGTTTATCACTTGAATTTAAAGTATCAATTAATTTTTGACATCCTTTCTTTAGTTTTCCTTTACAATATTTATAATTATTTGCATCATCCATAACAGTAGAAATAGAATCAGGAGAAAAATAATTACATATAACATCACTGTTTTCTTTGATCTTTGTAAAAATGTTTTTATATTTTATTAATTCTTTATAATCAAACTCAACTTTATCATCACAACCAACATAGCGATTCATGAATAATTCAATTGTATGGTCAACTTCTTTAAAATATGATGTCCAACCAAGCCACCCATGAGTTACAGGGGGAACTCCAGTAGAAATAGTGTTGATTGCAGCAACTGTAGTTGATGGGAAAACTGATGAAATAATATCAGCTTTATTTTGATTGAAAAAACCATTTTTTGAGATTTTATCTAAACTAATATTTCCTAATCCATCAAAGATAAAGAGGACAATATGTTGATATTTTTTACTTAGTTCCTCATCAAGTTTTGGTAAAGTTTGATATTCATTATGATAACCATAATACTTTAATATTGAGTTCATTAAACTCAAAGTAGAATGATTAAAATTTGGAATTGAAATTTGATACATTAAGGACGTTCCTTTCTTCCAAAATAATATTCAATTTCCTCTTTCATATTGTTTGGAATCTCTTTTTCAACAGGAAAGTTTACTGAATTAACTAAAGTACTAGCAAATTTTGCCATAAAATCGCAACTACGATAATAGTTAACTGGCTCTAAGAAATCAATAACATCTTTACGAGAATGAATTACTGCGCCTCCTTGTGGAGAAATACGAGCAAAAGACATAGAAGGAACACCAGCATCAGCAAATGGTGTTGAATCTGATGAATATACTCCTTGTCGAGCAGAAATTGGGAATCCTTCAATCGCTGAAAAATATTTTACATAGTTTACTAAAGAAATATTTGCAGTACAACAAGCAATATCATAACCTAATGTAACACCAATCATATCAACATTAATACATAATTTATATTTATTTAATTCTTCTTTATGAGACTCTACATATGCTTTAGAACCTAATAAACCCATTTCTTCAGAACCACACCAAACAAATTTTAAAGTTCTTTCAGGTTTATTTTCATTAAAATAAGCTAACAATTGCATAATTGCTGTTGAACCAGTTGCATTATCATATGCACCTTTTGAATATGAAACTGAATCATAATGAGCAGAAAAGACAACAACTTCATCCTTTTTGCTGCTTCCTTCAATTGTAGCAACAACATTATGAGAATCATTTTGAAGTTCATCTTCAAGCATAACCATATGAACCTTATTTGCTCCACTTCGTAATACTTTTTCCGCATCTTTCATACGAATGCAAACAGCAGGAATTTTTCCCAAAGTATAATTTCTTTCGCGATACATATAAGGATCTAAATCAATCATATCCTTTTCATCATAAACATTACCTGTACATAAAACTAGTCCTATTGCTTTCTTTTCTAGTAAAGTTTTATATAATTTATTATTTACAAGTTTAGAATGAATTAAACATATTTTACCTTCAACATCTTGAATTTCCGCATCTGCTTGACATGTAATATATGTAAAATCTGCTGTTAGTCCTTCTTCTGGTGTTGAAGATGACATTCCAACTCCTGCACATTCCACAGTAAAATCTGGATTTATAAACATAAGTTGTGCCTTCTTGATTTTACAACCATCAACCATAAATTTTTCTAATTCTGCTTTTACACCAATCTTTTCACATTCTTCTTTTATGATATTAGCAGCTTTCAATTCTTCAGCTGATCCACCAGTTCTTACAAAATATAATTTTTCTAATAAGTCAAAACTTTTATAACTCATATTAATCCTCCTTGTATAATTATCATAATAATCTAATTATTTATGATTATTATATCTTATTTTTACATATTTTAATATACTTTTTTTAAATTTTATGATATAATGAAGATGGTGGTGAAAAAATGAATAATAGAAATTACAAATTAATTGGATGTTCTCCTCGTTTGTTAACTGAAGATGGAGTTCTAAAAGAATTCATTAATCAAAGTTATATTGATAGTTTGTTAGAACATAATTGTAACGTTATAATGTTAACATTAAATAATCCAGGGCTTGAAGAAGTATTAGATTTATGTGATGGTTTCTTAATTACAGGTGGTTCAGATATTGATCCAAAGTATTTTGGTGAAGATAACTTAGGATTATCAAAAAATGTGAAACCTGATTTAGATATAATTGATAAAATTATTGTAGAGTATGCTACAAAAACAAAGAAACCTTTATTAGGTATTTGTCGTGGTCATCAAGCAATTAATGTCTTTTTAGGTGGCACATTACACCAAGATATTGGAAATGCTCATAAAAGTATAGCTAATAATCATAAAGTTAAATCAATTAAAAATGATGTTTTAGCATTTGATGAAGATTTAGTTGTCAATAGTTATCATCATCAAGCAGTTCGTGATGTTGCCCCAAATATGAAAACAATAGCCTATCATGAAGATGGAACAATCGAAGCAATCGTTCATGATACGTTGCCAATAATTGGTATTCAATGGCATCCAGAAAAATTATTAGGATCTAAAGAAAGTAAAGTTATCTTTGATAAATTTTTTGAATTTTTAAACAGTAAAAAATAAGGATTGTAAAAAAAACAAAATTAAATGGGCTATAATTGCCCTTTTTTATTTTATAAAAATAAAACGCTTGAGGAATCTAACCAAGAGCGTTATTATTACATGTTAAAACATAACAAAAATTAATTTCTTCGTAAGTAAAAATATTATTAGATAACATAAAAAGCCTATCAATAATCCAAAGATTTGATAGGCTATTTTTATTTGAACTTTGCTTCAAAGTTCATTTAATTCTTAAGCTTTAGGAACGATTGTACAAGTACGGCTATCTTCATTATAGTTTTCAACAGTGATTACATATGTACCAGCAGCAAGACATAAGATATTACCATCTTTATCAGCGAAGCATGCTTCATTAACATCTGTTAAACCAGCAAATCCAAATTGAACAGACCATGAAGAGTTAGCAACCTTAAATTCATCATTTTCAGCTAAAGCGATTTCGATTGTAGCAGTAGTGCCGTTAACAGCTAATTTATAATCATCATTATCAGACCAACTATTCATAGATCCTTTAACGAATAAAACAACTTCAACTTTTACTTCAACAGGTGTAAATACACCATCAGCATAAGTATTGTTTTCACATTTTACAGAATTATCTTCAGCGATTGTAATAACATATGCGTTTACTGCTTCATTAGGTTCAATATTAGCAGTTTGTTGTCCTGCATTATTATGGAAAATAACACCAGTAGCTTTAGAAGATAATTTAACACTATAAACACCATTTTCCGCATCAATAGCAGTTAATGAATCACCAGGCCATTCTGTACCAACACCAGCACCCCAGAAATGGAAGTAAACTGCAGTCCATTCAGCAGGAACTTTTACATAAATATCTCTAAATGTTTCTGGAGAACTAATAGCATATTTATTTAATTCAGGTTCATCAGCAGCTGGAGTATGAGAAGTATATTCAGCAGTCCATTTACCTTCTGCGTTAGCTTCTTGTAAAGCATAAAGATTAGTTTCTGTACCAAAGGCTAAGTCAATAGTTTGAGTACCAGCATTGTTATTGAAAATAACATTAGCTGTACCAGCAGGAACGATGAATCCCCAAACATTGTTTTCTGCATCAACTTGAGTCATTGCAGCACCAGGCCATCCAACTTTGTGTGAACCATCAACATTATCGCCCCAATAATAACACATAACTTCTGTCCATTCAGCAGGAACTTTTACATAAACAGCAACTTCTTCTGCAGCTTCACCAGTAGCAACAACGATAGCTGGAATAACTTCAGTTACATAATATGAACAAACAGAACATACTTTCTTTTGTAGACCTTCTTGACCAACAGCTGCGTTAGTAACAACTTCCCATTCACCAAAAGTGTGAGCTTCTTTTCCTACTTCTTCATTACAATCTTTACATAGATGCCAGTGATTATTTTCATCACCTTCCCATGCACCTAAGTTTTCATGAGCACATGTTGCTTGACAAGCAAATAAGAATAAAGCACAAACAACAACCAAAACAGATAATAATTTTTTCATTTTTAATTTTTCTCCTTTTCCTTTTATTATTGTCTTTTTATTTTTTTATTTTGAATATTATTAGTCAGTAATCTCTTTATAAGCAATAATTGTTTGATAATTTTGTACTCTCATGTTATCTGTCAACACTAAATTTTCTATATTTAATGTATCTAGGTATAAAGTATAACCACTTAAGTTTGCTAATTTCAAACTCTTAATCAAGCCATTACTATGACAAATAATATATTCAACCTTATTAATACGATCGATGATTTTTATTGTAATTAAACTTCCATCATCATTCTTTGTAACTTCTACATCACTTAAGATTTCTTCTGCAGATTTTCCAAATACAGCATTATTTTGTTTCAAAGCAATCAATTTCTTATAGTTTTCAAACATATCAAGATTACGAACTTTTAACGCATAATTGATTTGATTTACTTCATAAGAAGATTCATATGAGTTTGAATCTCCACCTTTTGTTCTTAACATTTCTTCACCTGCAAGCATAAAAGTAATACCTTGAGAAGTGAAGACACAAGAATTAGCTAGCATTGCTTGTTTTTTAATAGTGTCAGGATTACTGATTCCAGCAGCTCTAATTCTATCATATAAAGTATAGTTGTCATGACATGTTACATAACTAATTGACTTAGTTGGATCAGTAACATTATTTAATGTAATACCTTTAAGTCCTTTGATTAAATCATTAGTTGTAGAAACATTACCACTTACCCATCCTTTTTCACTAACACCACTTAAACCGCCTTTAATTAATGAGTCACGCATCTTATCATTAAATTGACCATAACCTTTAAATAAAGCCATATTAGCTTGTGTAGCAGGTGCACTTGATAAAGCAGTAGTTCCTCCAGTCCATGGTTCACCAAAAACTGTAATATAAGGGTTAATCTTATGAAGATTATCTGCTAATTGGTTCATTGTTTCTACATCATGAACACCCATTAAGTCAAATCTAAAACCACCTAATTTATATTCTGTAGCCCAAAATTCAGTAGAATCAATCATAAACTTACGGAACATTGATAATTCAGAAGCAGTTTCATTACCACACCCTGAGCCATTAGAAGCGACACCAGAACGATATCTAAAGTAATATTTAGGCATTAATACATCAAAGTTACTTCCGTCTAAACCAGCAACATGATTATAAACAACATCCATAATAATATTAATACCAGCTTCATTATAAGCTTTTACTAATTCTTTAAATTCTTTGATTTTTACATAACCATCATATGGATTAGATGAATAAATACCATCTAAAGAGTTATAGTTTAATGGATTGTAACCCCAGTTAAATGCGCGTTTTGAACCATCTGTACGACTTGGATCATCATCTGCTCTTTCATCATTTGCTTGATCAAAAATTGGAATCAATTGAACAGCATTTACACCAAGTTCTTTAATGTGATCAAAACCAGTTGTAACTGTTACATCACCAGATGTATAAGTAGTACCAGTTTCATATAAGCCTTTAAATAACTTGGCATTTTCAGGAGTACCACCCCATGTTGTACTACTTGTGATATCAGCTACATGAGTCTCATAAATTGTTAATGATTGCGCAGGAATATTATGAATTTTTACATTATCCCATCCAGTTGGATTTGTTTTAGAAAAATCAACAATCATTCCACGATAACCATTAATACCAGTAGATTTAGCATATGGGTCAACAACCTCTCTTTCAGTGAATGATGAGTTTGTAACAACATATGTATAATACTTACCAGCTAGATCACCTAAAACTGTATATTCCCAGCATCCATTCTCAATACGTTCCATCGCATATTCTTGGTAAGAATCATTTCCAAAAGAAAAATTTGTTTTCACGCCATTTATTAACGCTGAAGTAGGTGTTCCACTTTCATATACTCTTAATTTAATTTCAGAAGATACTGGAGACCATACTCTAAAAATAGTTTCATTCTTAGAATAAATAGCACCTAATTCACCAGTATATGTATACTTTAAAGCAAAATCATTAGTTTTATATAAACTTACCTTATCAGCATATTTTACTTGTGTTAATCCAGACTTTTCAAAAACAACTTTTAATTTAAAATCTTTAGTTATATCTGGCATATTAGCGCCTAAACTATATTGAAGTTTTTTAGTAGTTTTTAAGATAATATTTGGATCATTTTCTGTATCTGAACTTACTAAATTATTACCATCATATGACAATTCAAATGATTTATAATCTTTATTTAGTTCAAACCAAACATAATATGTATTGTTTTGGACAATTATTTCAAATGTTTGAACAATATCTGCCACTTCACCCTCCGCATTAGTGTAAATTGTTTTATCACCTTGTCTTAAATAAATTTGATAATAACCAGCTAAATCAACTTTATAATCCTTAAAGACAACAAAGCGGTCTCCATCATAATCCTTTGTCCAACTTGCTTGCTTACGAATTATGAAGCCTAGTTTACTACTGGCAAGACTTTCACTCCATTCAGAAAAGTCAAAAGTAACATAAGCACCATAATCATCTGTTCCTTCAAATGAATATAATGCACCATCTTTTCCATCTTCCCATAACCATAATCCCCAAGAATCATAACTTGAATCTGTCCTTTTATAATGAATTGTAAAACCAACAGGTGTTACACTTGGTGTATCATCAGGATTATTAGAATCTTTATTCGGATCATCTGGTGTTTTTTCTTTACAAGAAATCAACACTAATGGGAAAATGAAAATAATAAAAATAAATAATAATATTTTTTTAATTTTCCAATTTCTCATTCTTTATTCTCCTAAAAAAGTATATATCTTTACAAACTCGCTAATGTAATCACATTCCATTGTTGTCAAGGAGTAACTTCCTTTGTTCTCATCTAATTCTGTTTTTGAAAATAGATCAACAATCATTCCATATTTATTAACACTAAATTGGTGAATTAAATTATACTTTAATTTATCTCTATCAGTATATTGGGATTTAGCGCTAAACTCTAAATTATTAGTAGTTTCATCAATTTTAAATGAATTATAGTAATTTCCAATATTACCTAAAATATAATCACCATAATAACATCCGCCTTTATGATAATTGTATTCTAAATCAGTATAATAGAAATTCTTAATCAACAAATCCATATCTTCATTACGATATTGTAATTCATTAACTACACCATCAACTAATTCATACGCAACAATAAAACCATTTTCATTTAGATAAGTGATAGTTTCTCGTATATAATATTTGAATTGATCAACACCATCACCATAATAATCACCGCTTAGAACGGTCTTTGAATAGTGATATAAACCATCTCTTCTATCAATATAAGTATAAATTGAAATCTCACCTTGTGAAATACCATCTATATAATGTACTGAATTAAGAACTGATGAACCATATTTTACATTCTCATAAGTTTCATCAAAGTTAAATGCATTTATATAATCCTTAATTTCACCATCAGGAATATCTCGCTGACAACCACTTAAACAAACTACAATTACGAGTAAAAATAATAGATAAAAGAATTTTCTATTGATAGCTATATGTTGCACTGCCATAAATTGTTTCGCTATCATCTGCTTTGTGAGCATTTAATGTTTCAAAAGATTCGCTAATTAAATAACCATCTTTATCATATTCAACAGTAATATTCCATTTTGCACTACTACTAATAGAAGCAGGTTTTGAGATTTCTAAAATTTTATTAACACCGAAAGCTCGAATAATAAATCCGCCATCTTCTCTTAAATAATAATAAACTGCATCTAAATATCCACCACCAGGTTGATAAATTCTTCCTTCAAGATTATATTTTGTAGTTAAAGTTATTGATGGTTCGGTCCAATTCTTATATGTAATATGCAAAGGAAGCTTAAGCATATATGAAGAGCAACTAAAATTATATTGATCAGGTGAATCAACGAATGGAAGATTACGACGTGTAAATTCACGAGGAATTTCATTTTCATCATATTGGAAATAATTAAAAACACCAGTAACAGTGTAAGTTGAATAAACAACACTTCCATCCATTAGTTTAATTACTTCTTCTTCAATTTGTGAAAGAGGAACATATCCTTCATCTGGTTTTTTAATATTACAAGCTCCTAAACAAAATACACTTAGAAAAGCAAACATTAAAAGTAAACTCAATTTAATAAATCTTTTCATGATATTTACCTCTAATACTAGTAAATCTTAATATCCATTGATTTTTCTGTAATATGAATCTTTTCTACATCATAAGATAAATTGATTTCTTCTGAAGTTAATTCATCTTTAATTTCCACATAAATATTCTTTTCTACATTGTTATCTAAATATGCACATTTAGCATATTTCACATTACCATAATCTAATACTTCTAAAACTTTTGCCTTAAATGCATCAGCAGCATCATTAGAACTTACAAGATGATAAGCATTGTGAGGGATTTCTACAAAATATTGCTTTGTAAAGACCTTAATACCTAAACTCTTAATCATCTTGTCAGAAATTTGGTCAGATGCTAATGTCAATAATGAACCAGTCTTAAAGAAGAATAAGATTTTTGCACGCATCAATTTTTCACTATATTCTTTTTGTAATTCTTTATAAGTTTTATTGAATTCTTTTTCAATTAGTTTTGCAGGATATGCTTCATTATAGCATTGAGCTTTAAAATCTTTTAATGCTTTTACAAGGCGTTCTTTTTCACGCTTAAAGTTACCTTTTAAAGCATTAGTTTCAGTATCAAAATCAATTGCTTCAGAATTTAAAGCTTTATTTATTTCATTTTGTCTTTCTAATTGATGATTAGATTTGAATTGACGTAATTCTAAAACACGTTTACGATAAGCATCACGATCTTTATTAATTTCTTTAAATTGATTAAATGAATCCATTTCATTGTTATAAACTTTATCATATGCTTCTTTGACATTAGCTACAATTTCAACGTTTTTAACTTTATGTGCTTTTGTTAATTCACTTAATGCTTTATTTAATTCTTCTTTTAATTTACCAATTTCTGCTTTTGTTTGGGCTTCTTTTTCTTTAATTAATGGTGCATTCTTTGCAACAATTGCTTTAGAATCAACATTATTAATTTGAGCTAAAGCTTTTTCTTTTTCTTCAAAGCGTACTGCAAATATATTTTGATAATAATCTTCAACTTCTTTAACACGACTTTCAACTAAAGCATCATATTTATCACCTACAAATTGTTTTGCAGTAACATGATTTAAGAACATGCCATTAATCTTATCATAAGGAGCAATTGCTTCTTTCACAATAATATTGTTTTGATAGAATTGTAATTGTGAGAAATCAATTTTGATAAAGTGTTTATCTTCAAGTTTAATTTCTTCTTTTGTTATAGTAAATAATAGACTATCGCCCATATTAATACTAGCAACATATAAATCATTAATCTTTTCAACGTTTACTAATTCAACTGCAATTCCTTCTTTAGTATTTAAAGTAATTGCTTCAGTTGGAATATCAATACTATAATCACCATTTTCTAAACTAATTGCTTTTGGTAAACTTACTTTAAATGTATCAAATGATAATACATTATTTACAACTTGACCAAATAATAAGTTAGATTCAGGAACACGAGGATTAATAATTTGTTCAGTAATACTATCAAATAAATGTAATTTACTAACATTAATAGCAGCTTTTACAACATCACCACGTTTTAATCCATATTGAGATGTACCACGGATAATAACTGGAGTAGGTTTTGTTCTTGAATTATCTTCTGTTAGTAATTCAGCGTATACTAATGTTTCATTACCTAATTCTTCAAAATGAGAAATCTTAACTGCTACTAAAGCATCAGCGTTTTCAATATCAGCTGGATTTAGTGATAAATGTTCACTTCTAATACCTAATGTTACTTTAGTTTTGCCATCAAAATATCTAGCTTGCACTTTAGATAATAATTTATGATTTAAAGTAATTATATTTGAAGAATTTAATAAAGTGATTTTATCATTCTCACCAAGACGATCTAAATATGCATCAAAGAAATTCATTTGTGGAGTTCCAATGAATCCGGCAACGAATTTATTTTGTGGATAATCATATAAATTCTTTGGTGTATCTACTTGCATTATCTTACCTAATTTCATTACAACTACTCTAGTACCTAAAGTCATGGCTTCTACTTGGTCATGAGTTACATAAATAAAAGTAGTTTGTAAATCTTCATGTAATTTTGCAATTTCACTACGCATTTGTGCTCTTAATTTTGCATCTAAATTAGATAGAGGTTCATCTAATAACATTACTTTAGGGTTACGTATAATAGCTCTACCTAAAGAAACTCTTTGACGTTGTCCACCAGACATCGCACGTGGTTTACGATCTAGATATTCTGTTAAATCTAATACTTGAGCTGCCCATAAAACTTTATTATGAATTTCTTCATTAGGAACATGTCTTAATTTTAAACTAAAAGCAATGTTTTCATAAACAGTCATATGAGGATATAAAGCATAGTTTTGGAATACCATTGCGATATCACGATCTTTTGGTTCAACATCATTCACAATTTTATCATCGATATATAATTCACCAGCACTAATTTCTTCTAGTCCAGCGATCATTCTTAATGTTGTACTTTTCCCACATCCACTAGGTCCTACAAAAACAATAAATTCTTTGTCTTTGATATCCATTGAGAAATCAGATACGGCTTTCGTACCATTTGGATAAACCTTATAAATATGTTCTAATCTTAAATTTGACATATTTAATTTAATCTCCTATTTCTTTAATATTACAATACTGAACGGTGGCATTACTATTGAGCCATTCTTTTGTTCGCCAACATATTGGCTACTTTCGATTACTATTTGTCCAGTTACTTTGGAAAATCCGTATTCGCTAGGATTTATTACTAAATTGTTATATTGAGAAAAGTTTATAACAATTCCGATTTCACTTCCATTATAAGTTTTTGATATAAACAAATAATCTAAATCATCTGTGTCTTTCGCAATTAGTTTAATTTCTCCTCTAGCAATTTCCGGATTTTGATTTCTAATTAATAATACTTTTTTATAGTAATTTAATATTGAATTACTGTCTTCTAATTGTTCTTTAACTGTTGGGTAAGGATAATATTCCACAGTTTGTCCAAATTTAACCATACAATCAGGGTTTGTAAAGTCACCCCATTTGATTGGAATACGAACATTTTGGTCTATATTAGTACTTCCAGCATTAGTTCCAAATAGTCCCACTTCATCTCCATAATAAGAGAAAATTGTTCCATTCATCATTGCTAATAAACCAAATGTAAACTTATTCTTTTGTGTATTAGTTTCATAAGTATATCTTGGCATATCATGATTATCAAGGAATGGAGCTGGTATACCATTTAAAGCAATACTAATATTATCTAATAAAGATTGATAATAGCGATTGATTCCTCTTCCTTCGGGATTAGGACCATTAATTACTCCACTAGTACCTCCATAAGAAACACTTGTAGAAAAATTAAAGAATGAATCGACACCACTTGTGTAATAATTCTTAATAACTTCACTACCACTCCAACATTCTCCGACCATATATGCATCTGGATTGATGCTCTTCATATAAGTATTTAAATAATTTAATAATTCAATGTTCTTTTTATCATTATCTAAATAGTAATATTTGACAGCATCTAATCTAAAACCATCAATTCCCATATCTAAATAATATTTAATAATATTCTTAAATTCTTCTCTTACATATGGGCTATCACAATTAAATTCAGGCATATTTGCGGAAAAATTTGCTTCATAATAGAAGTTATAATTTGTTCCCACTTTATATGCTGTTATGTTTGATGGAACATCATTTTGGTTTTTATAGAAAACATAATAATCTTTATATTTTTCTTCTTCTGCAGTTAAAACTTGGCCATTAATATATTTATTATATGCTTGACAAGCTTTTGAAAAGTCTGGATGAGATTTACTTGTATGATTTAAGACCAAATCAATAATAATATTTATATCACGTTTATGACATTCATCAATTAATTTTTTTAAATCTTCAATTGTCCCATATTTTTTATCCACATCATAGTAATCTTTTACATCATATTTATGATAAGAATCTGATGGATGAATTGGCATCAACCAAATACCATTGTAACCTAAATCTTTTAGATAATCTAACTTCATGATAACACCATTTAAGTCTCCAATAGTATCAAAGTTTGAATCGCAAAAACTCATAACAAATATTTCATAATAGTTTCGATAATTATCATCAATGATGTTCAAAGTAGATAAATCTTCTTCAATTCTTTTGCCATATTCACCAGCATATGGGTCTTCACCACAACCTACTAATGTTATAAAACTTAATAAAGCCATAAAACTCACTAATAATTTTTTCAAATACTTAGTCATATTCTTATCCTTTTACGGCACCACCTGTTACGCCTTCAACATAGTAACGTTGTAGGAAGAAGAATAATGTCATGATTGGAATAGAAACAATAACACCGGCAGCACAGAAGATTGGGAATCCACTAGTACCAGATTCTAATGTTAATAATTGTTGTAATCCAACAGCTACATTCATTAATTCTTTATTACCAGCAGCAATAACTGATGCAAACATATAATCACCCCAAGGAGCTGTAAATGCCATCAAAATTGTATAAACAATAATTGGTTTTGATAAAGGCATAATAACCTTCCAGAAGATTGTATTTTTATTAGCACCATCAATCATAGCTGCTTCATCTAATGATTTAGAAATTGTATCAAAGAATCCTTTAGAAACATAATAGTTCATAACAGATCCAGCTATATAAATCAAAATTAAACCAGCAATTCCCGCATATCCTGTTTGTAATCCTAATTGACCTAATAAAGTATAATTAATTATCATACCAAGAAAACCAGGGAACATTCCAATGATTAAGATTAACTTCATATACTTTTTACGAGAAGGGAAACTTAATCTTGAAAATGCATAAGCTGACATTAATGTTAAGACAGTTTGTAAAATAGCAACAACACATGCAATTAAAAAAGTATTAAGTAGCCATCTACCAAATGGATATGTTTCAGCAAAGACCATTGTTTTTCCGTTGAAAACCATTTCAAAACTTTTATCAAATAATGCTCGATAATTATCAAATGTCCACGCTTTAGGAATGATAGCAGTTGATTCATATTTAACCGCAAATGATTGTAGAATCAAATAAGCAAATGGCATAAGCCAAATTAAAGACATAACAACTAAAATACAGTAAATCAAAGCTCTTTTTGCTTTTTCTTTTGCTCGCATTGAGCCTGTATTTTCAGAATTATAAAATAAACCTTTAGTTTTAATTGGTTTTAAATATCTAAATCTTTTCATTATTGGAAATCTCCTTCATTTTTTACAGCATTAGTTCTACCATAAAGAATTAATGAGAACGTTGCAACGACGACAAATACAAAAATACCGATTACAGAAGCTACACCATAATCTTTTGTTACTTGACCCATACACATCTTGTATAACCAAGTAATCAATAAGTCAGTTTGACCAGCACCATATAATGCAGTTGGATTTGTAATAGCCGCTCCATTAATGTTAGTAAACATTGGATTACCACCTGATAACAAGTAAATAACATTAAAGTTATTAATGTTTCCAACAAAGTTTGAAATTAAATAAGGTCCAGTAACAAATAACATATAAGGAAGAGTAATCTTCATATACATCTTAAATGGACTAGCACCATCAATACGGGCTGATTCATATAAATCATCAGGAATATTCATTAAAATACCTGAACACATTAACATTGTATAAGGAATACCAATCCACATATTTACAACAATAATTGTAATTTTCGCAATTGTAGCATCTTCTAGGAATTTGATATTTTCACTAATTAATCCTAAATTTGTAAGAATGGTATTAAATCCACCTTCATTTGTTGCTAAGAACTTAGATAAGAATAATAATGAAATAAATTGTGGCACAGCAATAGTAGTAATTAAAATTGTACGCCATAATTTTTTGAATTTAATTCCTTTTTTATTAATTATCATTGCTACAATCATACCTAAGAAATAGTTAGTGAATGTAGCAAAGAATGCCCAAACCAATGTCCATAGTAAGATTTGTCCAAAAACATAAGCAAATTCTGAGCCAGATGCACTGCTTGTTGCCCCAAATAATTTTCGGAAATTGTAGGCTCCAACCCAGTCAAATAAGAACTTTGGTTGTGTATAAGATGATGAATAGTTTGTAAAAGCAACAAGAATCATAAAGATTAATGGAATAATTGTAAATACAACTAAACCAAAAGTTGGAATTGACAATAATACCATATGGTAGTTTTTACCAACTAAGTTTCTAAACACTTCTTTATTGTCAATTGTCTTACCAATTTTATGAAGATTTTGTAATTCACTACTATCCTTAATTTGATTATTCCATAAAACAAGTGCAATAATCAATAATAAAATAAAAATAATAGAATTAAGCATAATCATAAAACTGTTATCAGGATAAATATATTCTAGATCATCTTTAATTGTTTCTGCAATATATCCAAATGTATTAAGTTTTAAGAGTGATGGGATACCAATCGTAATACCATAAATTAGAAAAGCAATTTGGTATACAAAGTACAATACACCTCTTACAATTGATCCTCTTGATAGTAAACCAAATCCCATGAACAAGTAAGTAGTTCTTGTCTTCCAATCTCCATCAATAAAATTGTTATATAGATTTACAAAAAATGAAGAAATCATTTTCCATATTTTTACAAAAAATCCTACAAATTTATCTTTGAAAAAATTTCCTAATGCAATTGGAATACTCACGATAAAACTTAAAATACGATGGAAAATACGCTTATGTAAAGGGAGTGATAAATACTCGATTGTTGTCATAAGATTCTCCTTTTAACTTCACAGATTTTATATTAACAAGAAATAAAATGTGACAACAAACTGTCGTCACATTGTTATTATTTTATTCATCGGCTCCTGTAGTACCTTTGACAGCAGTATTAAAGTTATTAATAGCTTCTTGTAAATTAGCTTCAGTATATGTACCATCTTTAATTCCAGCAGTTAAGTTTGATGGAGCATTCCAGAATGTATCAGGAACTGCAGATTGAACATGAGCAAATTCAGATTGTGCTTTTAATACTAATACGTTAGGATCTGATGCCATAGCAGGATGATTTTGTGCATTAACGTTACATGGATAAATACTAGCTTCTTCATAACGTTTAGTTTGGCAAGCAGCACCAGATAAGAATTTTGCTAATTCATGAGCAGCTTGTAAACGTTCTGAATCACCAGCAGATCTTTGAGGGTTAACACCAAAGAACTTTCCACCTAAGAAACAACCTAAATGAGCAGTTTCACCATCAACAGTAACTGTAGGCATAACAGCACATCCATAATCATCACCTAATAATTCTTTGTAAGCTTGAACGCTCCAAGTACCAGCGATAACTGCTTTTGTTTCACTATCAGCAGATGGAACACCACTTGTATTAATCCAAGCTGGATCTTTCATAATCTTATAAATAGCTTTTGCAGCTTTTAATCCTTTATCAGAATCGAAATCAGCAACAGTTTTAATTAAGTTACCATCTAGGTCATAAGTTAATTGATAGTCAGCACCAAATGTAAACATTGCAGCGCCACCCCAGAATGCAGTTTCTAGATCATAACCAACTTTTACACCTAATTCATTAGCTTTTGCTAATAAAGATTCAATTGATTTAACATCTTCTTCACTAAATACTTTCTTATCATATTGTAAGTAATAAGTATTATCACCAGTATAAGGATAATTATAATATTCACCATTTAATGTAGCTAAAGCTTTACCCATTTCACTCATTTCTTCATCAATGTAATTAGCATAAGCAGAAGGTAATTTAGCTAAAGCACCTTTAGAATAAAGAATAGCAATTTTATCTGAAGCTGCTTCATATACGTCTGGAGCATTACTTGATTGCCAATCTAAAATTTCAGAGTCAACTTTATCTGGTCCATGAGCGATATATTTAATAACATAAGTATTAGGATCGCCTGCTGCTTTTCTAGCAGCTTTGAAATCTTCAAATAATTTTTCATTGAATGCTTGATCTGAAGAAGTTCCAGAATAAATTAAATTAATTGTGTGGCCTTCTTCTTTTTTGCCACCACATGCTACTAAGCATAAGCTTAGAATAAATAATGTAAAAAACGCAAGAAATTTTTTCATATTTTACTCCTTTTCTATTTTTAATTTGCATTTTATGAATGCGTTTACAGTATATTATACATTACTTGTCGAATAATGTCAAATATTGTGAGAAACTTTCATAAATTAATATTTAGAAATAGCATTAAAACTAATAATTTTTTGTTTCAAGAATTCTATATATTCTTCATTTTTCTCATTTTTTGAATTAAATCTTCATTTAATTGGTCTTTTTGAACACGCCAAACCCAGTTTCCACCTAATGTTGATGGAGTATTAAATCTTGCTTCAGCACCTAATTCTAAATAATCTTGAAGTTGAATTACAACGCGATCAGCTGAACTTTCAATTAAAGCAGAAATCATTTTTTCCACTAAATTTGAGTTATCTTCTGCTTTTAAAACCTTTTTTATATAATTCAATTGATTTTCATCTTGTGTTTCGAGCCATTCTTTTACTGTCATATTATCATGTGTTCCCGGATAAGCAATACAGTTAGTTGGATAATTAGCTGGAAGATAACTATTTGTTGGATCATAGTCAAAAGCAAATTCTAAAATTTTCATTCCAGGAAAACCTGATTCTCTTAATAATTGATGAACTTCTTCTGTTAAGAATCCTAAGTCTTCCGCAATTATATCTAAATCACCTAATTCATTTTTAATTTGCTTAAATAAGTCAATTCCAGGACCCTTTACCCAATGTCCATTTACTGCTGTTTCATCACCATAAGGAATTGCATAGAATGATTCAAAGCCTCTAAAATGATCAATTCTTACAACATCAAAAATTTTAAATGACTCTTTAATACGTTTAACCCACCAAGAATAATTATCTTTTTTCATTAACTCAAAGTTATATAAAGGATTACCCCATAATTGTCCAGTTGCACTAAATGCATCTGGTGGTACACCAGCAACTTCATATGGATTTAGTTCTTCATCTAATAACCAAGATTTTGGATCAGCCCAAACATCACTAGAGTCATAAGCAACATAAATAGGCATATCACCGATAATTTTTATTCCTTGCTTATTAGCATATTTTTTAAGTTTCTTCCATTGTTTAAAGAATTCATATTGAATAAAATACCAAAACTCTATTTTTTTCTTATTCTTATTCTCAAACTCTAAAACTTCAGCACTAAATCTATTTTGATATGGTTTTTCCCAAGATTTCCAATTTCCTTCTGGCATTGAGTTTTTGATAGCCATAAATAATGCATAGTCTTTTAACCAAGATTCATTTTCAGAAACAAATTTTTTAAAACTTGCATTCTTTTTAAAGTTTTTAAATGCTTTTTCTAAGACAACAAATCTAGTATGATATAACCATTCATAATCAACATATAGAGAATTCTTTCCATCTAATCCTTTTAGGTCTTCTAAAGTTAATAATCCTTCATCTTTTAAAATATCTAAATCAATAAAATAAGGATTACCAGCAAAAGCAGAAAAAGTTTGATATGGTGAATCACCATACGATGTAGGTCCTGTTGGTAAAACTTGCCAATAATCTTGTTCCGCTTTCTTTAGAAAATCTACAAACTTATAGGCTTCTAAACCTAAAGTTCCGATGCCATAATTACTAGGTAAGCTTGATATATGTAATAATACTCCAGTTTCTCTCATTATATTATTTCCTTTCTACTCATTTTTATTAATAATTTATATTCTTGTGTATTAAGCATAAATATAATACACTACAATATCATTTAAAATTATTATATTTATTTTATTTAATCTATTACTTTTTTAATCCAAATCCCTTTATCTACCAAAATATAACCAGCAATTACTTTTACAGCATCAATTCCATCTGCAAGAGCAAAAACAATCAAAATCGAAATTGTAGTGTATTTTGATAAGAAGAATGCAATTGGCAACCTAACAGCCCATATAAACAAACTATCAAATAAGATTGTAAGAATCATTTTTCCGCCAGCTCTTAATGTAAAGTAACAACATGTATTAAATGCATGAAATGGTAAAAATACTGAAGCAATAATAATAAGTTCCCTTGCCATTAGTTTTATTCCAGCACTGGTATTATAGATATTTGGAATAATAAAACTAGCACCTATTTCAATTAAAGCAACAATTGTTGAAAATACAAAACTAGCAAATAAAATCTTATAACTAGAACTTTTTGCTTCATCATATTTTTTTGCTCCTAATAAATTTCCTAAGATAATTGCTGTCGCATTACCTAGTGAAGTTCCAACAGTTACAAATACATTGTTTACAGTATTGCAAATATTCATCGCACCTACTACATCTAATCCTCGATATGAATAACTTTGTAGGATCATTGTTAATCCTAATGACCAGAATACTTCATTTGAAAGTAATAATAAAGTAATTGGTAAGAATTTCTTGAACGATTTAGCCTTAATAATTGCCTTTGAAAAAACTCCACTAAAGAATGGAAATTTCTTTACTTTAAGATTAGCATAAACGACAACAATTAACATTTCTACAAATCTACTCATAATTGTTCCAATTGCGGCACCAATAATCCCTAATTTAGGAAATCCTAACAACCCAAAGATTAAAACTGCATTAACTACTAGATTAACACAAATTGCAACAACACCACTTAACATTGGCACAAATGTTTCTCTCATTTCCCGCAATGATGTTGCATATATTTCTTTTATTACAAAAGGTAATAAGCCAATTAGCATTAATCGTAAATATTCTTTCCCACAAGATAAAACGACATCAGGATTAGAATACTCGCCATCACTAGAATTAATAAATGCTTTTAGTAATTGATCATCAAAAATAATTAAAATAAATAAAGCAATTAAAAAAATACTAATTCCAATCAAGAATTTAAAGCGCATAGTTTCTTGATAGCCTTCTTTATCTTTTGCACCAAAATACTGTGTTGCAAAAATTGCTGCACCACTCAAACTACCAAATATTCCTAAGTTAAAAACAAAAAGTAATTGGTTAGCAAGGGAAACACCAATCATTTCATCATTTCCAACACTACCCACCATTAAGTTATCTAACAAGGCAACAAATTGAGTAATGAATTGTTGCAAAACTATTGGAATCACAATTAAGAATAATGATTTATAAAATTTTTTGTCACCAATAAATTTCTTAATAACATTCATTTTATCACCTATTTTTTAGCACAAGCTATTATACTACAAATAACTATTTTTTTCAAATCATTTTACTTTAGCAGAAAATAATAAAAAGAAGATATTAAGATCTTCTTTTATTATTTATTCTCACCATTAACAATGATTTTGGCATTACATTTCATAACAGGATTTTCTCTAATTATTTCATTACATGAATCACATTTAATATAACCTGATTTTGGATTCTTTATCGATTCAATATCACCCTTAACAGTTGCCTTAACACTGGAATATTCAAATGATAAATCAGTTGCTTCCATTGTGCAATCAATTAATTTAAGATTCTTACAATAACACAAAGGTTGTGTACCAATAATATGACAATTAATTAGTGTAAGGTTTTCTGAAAACCAGCCTAAATATTCACCCTTAACAATAGAATTAATCACTGTTAAGTTTTTAGAATGCCAAAAAGCATCTTTTGTATCTAAATTAGAATTTGTGATAAGTCCACGATGAACATATTGAAAACTATATTTTCCTCTCATATTAACTTTATCAAGCATTATATGATCAGTTTCAAATAAGAAATATTCACTTTCAATATTTGAATCTTCAATTTTTAAATCACTACATCGCCATCCAAACTCTTTTGATGTTATCGAACTACCTTTGATCTCAATATTCTTTGATTCACGTAAACATTTAACACCTGTAATTTTACAATTTGTTATCTTGCCATTTTTAGCATACCAAATTGGAGCTCTAACTAACTCATCCATTGTACTATCAATTAAATCAAAGTCTATGGCATGCCATAATGCATATCGCAATGAAAAACTAGATTTTTCAATCAAACAATTTCGCATCTCTTTTAAAACAGATTCGCCATCCTTGGGACCAGCAAATGTACAATTCAAAATATGCGTATCAGTTTGATTATATAATGCTCTTTCTTCATCGTATGTCTTATTTTCTATTTTCTCTTTATAAAATTTATACATTAATTCACCCCAAACATATTTGTTAATCTTTTTACTTCTTGATGAATTCTATTTAATACCATTTCATCCTGATAATTTCTTAATGCCTTATCAATAAGATCGGCAACTTTAATACATTCTTGTTCCTTAAAACCTCTCGTTGTGATTGCTGCTGTGCCAATACGAATTCCACTAGCAATAAATGGCTTTTCATCATCAAATGGCACAGTGTTTTTATTGCAAGTAATTCCAACTTTATCTAATATATTTTCTGCAAGTTTCCCAGTAATACCTAAACTCTTCTTCATATTTACGATTAACAAATGGTTTTCAGTTCTCCCACCAACTAAAACATATCCTAAATCAAGTAATCGCTTTGCCATTGCTTTGCAATTTTTTACAATTTGCTTTTGATATTCTTTAAAATCTTCACTTAGTGCTTCTTTAAAAGCAACTGCTTTTGCGGCAATGACATGCATTAGTGGTCCCCCTTGAATTCCTGGGAAGACAACTTTATTTATTTTTAAAGCAATCTCTTCATTATTAGTAAGAATAATTCCACCACGTGGTCCACGCAATGTTTTATGTGTTGTTGATGTAACAATATCAGCATATTCAACAGGATTTGGATGTAAACCTGCCGCAACTAAACCAGCAATATGCGCCATATCAACCATTAAATAAGCATTAACTTTATCACATATCTCACGAAATCTTTTAAAGTCGATGATTAATGGATATGCTGATGCACCAGCAACAATTAATTTCGGTTTTACATCTAATGCTAATCTTTCTAATGCATCATAATCTATCTCTTCTGTTTCTTTATTAACATAATAAGGAATAAAGTTATAATCAATGCCAGAAAAACTTAAAGGACTACCATGTGTTAAATGACCTCCTTGATCTAAGGCCATTCCCAGAACGGTATCATGTGGTTGTAAAAGAGCACGATATGCTCCCATATTAGCTTGACTTCCAGAGTGAGGTTGAACGTTAGCATATTTTGCATTAAATAACTTCTTGATTCTCTCAATAGCTAAGTTTTCTACAACATCAACATACTCACAACCACCATAGTATCTTTTAGATGGATATCCTTCCGCATATTTATTTGTTAGAATTGAACCTTGAGCTTCTAAAACAGCATTAGAAACATAATTTTCGGAAGCAATTAATTCAATATTATTTATTTGTCTTTGGCGTTCTTTTTCAATATATTCAAAAACTTCGATATCGACATTTTTTAAGTTCATATTATCCTCCTAAAATATTGGTATGATCATAATTATTTTATATATATTCTCTTTACCCTGTCCGTAATTCCACAAACAACATCATAATTAACTGTATCATAAAGACTTGCAACTTTATCAACAGTTATCTCTAAATCGCCATCTTTACCTATTAATGTAACTTCACAGTTTTCATAAACATCATCAATTTTTGTAACATCAACCATAAATTGGTCCATACAAACTCTACCAACTAAAGGAGCATACTTACCATTAATTAATACTCCACCCTTATTTGATAAAAAACGGCTATATCCATCTGCATAACCAGTGGCGATAGTAGCAATTTTCATTTTGTCTTTTGCTACAAAAGTTGCACCGTATCCAACTGCATCTCCTGATTCTATTTCCCGAACTGAGGCAACAACACTTTTCCATTCAATTAGTGGTTTCAAATCTAAATATTTACTTACTTCATCACTAGGATCCATTCCGTATAAAATAATTCCAGGACGCACTAAATTACCAAAATCTTCAAATCCACGGACAATCGATGCACTGTTTTTATAATGAAAATTAGGAATTCGATCTTTATATTTAAAATAAACTTCTTGAAATCTTCTTTTTTGTAACTCAGATAGTCTTTGTAATTCTTCACTCATGCAATCAGCAGTACACATATGTGTAAATAAGCCATCTACTTGGTAATGATCTAAAGCAAACATGATATTCTCATCTAAATGCTTATCTATTTGTAAACCTATTCTACTCATTCCTGTATCTAGTGCCAAATGTACTTTAAGACGTTTACTACTCTTTTTATAAAGTTCCTTTAAAACATTAACAGAAGTAATAGTTTGAATAATATCATTATTAACTACTTTTTCTAGATCATCATAAGGAGTAAAACCTAAAATTAAGATTGAAGTTTCTTTTTTTAATACTTTTCTTAAGTGAATCGCTTCCGAAAGAGAAGCAACACAAAAGAAATCAACACCAAGTTCTTCTAATTCTTTTGCTATTACACTATCTCCATGCCCATATGCATTTGCTTTCACAACACAAGCCATTTTTTCATTCTTAGATAGTTTGTTTGCAATCTGATAATAATTATGTTTTAAATTATTCAAATTAATTGTTATTACTGATCTTTCAACTTTTTTTTCAAGCATATTTAATTCTCTTTCCTTTTATTTTCATATTGTACCACAATAACCCATTATTTTCAATATTGCATGAAAAAATAAAATCATGATGGGTTTACCACCATGATTTAATCAAGAGTAATTATTTTTTATTATTAATTTTCTCAATAAGATCTAAACGATCAAATATCTCAATTGCTTGACAAACAATATTGAATGCTTTTTTATTATATTTCTTAATATTGTTTATCTTAGTATAATTAAAGAAGTTCATTGGTTTATGGTTTTTTATTTTTATTACCAAACAGTCAGTTTTTTGATAAATACAAGCACAGGCAAGTAAAGGATAAGCTGCTAATTGGAAAATATTTTCAATAGATACTATCTCATTCAACTTTAATTTTTGTATTTCATTAATCCCCTTTTTAAGCAAATGAAAATATTCAGGTCGATAAGTACCTTTACAATAAAAATTTATTAGTGAATTATAAGCATCATAAATAAAATATTCTAGTTTAAGCTCATTATTGATAGAATGTGCCCTTTCAAAATATTCTTCATAACAATCTATCACAATATCAAATCTTTTTAGATATGGATATAATTGTGAAGCATCAAGAAGTTTTTTTACTAAATATAATGAATAAGGATCATTAGTGAAATTTGCTGATTCTAACTCATTAGGACTAAAACAAAAAAGAGCTTGGGCAAACAATGCTTCATAATATGGGACTTTAGAGCGATAAATTCTCTCTTCTTGTATTAAAAAAGGTTTATTAATAGCAACAGAAATAACATCATTAGTAAGATGATCCTCAAGTTTTATACTTAAATAAATACTAATGATCTTCTTATCATTATCTTGAAAACTATATTCATATAATAAATAGTTTTCACTTTCTTCAATAATTTTCTTTTCATAAGCAGTAAAAATAGAATTGGCCGATGAAAGATAATCATCTAAGAAATCTTGTCGATTAACTGCAATCTCTAAATTATCAGGTAAATACAAATTATTATCAGTCATTAGATATACAGCCATATTTCCAATCAAAAGGTAGTTCATTCCTATTTTTGAAAACGACTCTAATAATCCCAAACAATAAAGATGTTTTTTGATTATTTTTTCATCAATATTGCATTCGTTTACCAAGAAATATTTTCCTATTCTTTCAATATTCTGTTGCGAATAATTTGCTTCGTTTATCATAATGTCACCATTTATAATTATTGATAGAAAAAATTAATGTTTAAAGATTTGTCGATTTCTATCGCAACTATATTATAACATTTTATGACATTTTTTTAAATAATTTAGACAAAAACCTTGGAAATTATAAGGTTATTCTTATAATATATTTCATATAAAAATTATATTGATAAAAAACAAGAGGAATTGTCGAAAAGTGTCGAATATTATACTTTAATAAATATTCTTTTAATCATTTCAATTATCATTAAAAATAGGTTAGCATTCTTGACTTCACAACTTGTTATCAAATAGCTTTCAGAAATAATCTCATCATTTAAATATACTTTAATCTTATCTTTTTCAATCACTGTCTGATAATCTAATTCTTCTCCCTTTTTCTTTAGAATATTAATGTCATCTTTCACAATAATATCATAATCATGAGGAATCTTTGTTATATCATTGACACTTTCTATAATATATCCTTTTTGATAAATTGTTTCTAATTCATAATTAGCAGCAGCATAATTAAGCATTCTTAATGTATCACTATTTCTTTCTTCAATAGTTTTAGCACCCATGACAACAGAAATAAAGCGAACATTCTCTTTTCTCATTGTGGCAGTAAGACAATACATTGAGTCACTACAATATCCTGTTTTTAATCCATCAATCTCTGGATATAACTTAATCAGTTTATTTGTATTGACTAACCAGAATTCATCTTCAGTTCCTTTTCGTAAATAATCCTCATATATTGATGTATACTTTAAGACTGTATCTCCATAATGACAAAGTAAATAGCAACTCAATTTTCCCATATCATAAGCACATGAATAATGATCCTTTTCAGGTAAGCCATTACAATTCTTAAAATTAGTGTTTTTAAAACCTAACTCTTTTCCTTTTTGGTTCATCATTTTTACAAAGTTATCTAATGTTCCGCCAATCGCTTCCCCTAAAACCACAGCAGCATCATTAGCTGAAGCTATTGCTACAGCTTTAAATAGTTCTTCTACTGTCATTTTTTCGCCAACCTCAAGATATATTTGTGTTCCGCCCATACCAACAGCATTCTCACTGGCAATTAGTTCACTATTCCACTTTAGTTTTTCGCTTTCAATAGCTTCCATGACTAAAAGCATTGTCATAATTTTAGTCATTGATGCAGGAGGATGAGGAGTCATTGCATTCTTCTCATAAATAACTTTACCAGTACTACACTCTAACAAAATCGCATATGGTGAATCTTCCGCTAAGCCAATTTCATCACCAATTTCAGCGGTTACTGAATCATCACTTTTACCTTTTACAGTAAAATTATAAATGCATAATCCTGTTATTATTAACATCAAACAAAGCATCTTACTTAATATTTTTCTATTCATATATCTCACCATTTAATTATATTAATTAACTAAAGATATTATTATTTTTTTATTAATTGATAACAAAAATATGAAGAAAAAGGAGCAACTTAAGTTACCCTTTAAAAATTAGGTTCTTATATTCAGAATAATAAAGTAAGATAATTAAATAAACCCTGTAATGAGAATTATATAAAAAAAGGTTATGAAAGAATAAACACTCTTTTCATAGCCTTTTTATTAACACTTTTTAAATTTAATTACTTAAATACTCATAATACTTTTGATATTTTTCTTTTCGTTTTAAATCTTTTTCTGTAATATCTTGATTATTAAATCTACTTAAATCCATATTATGAGTTAAATCTGCTAGTTTTACTTCCTTTGCTATCTTATTATTTTTAATATTTTGATAGTATTCATCAATATTAAAACCTTCTGTTTTTGTAACTAATCTAATTGCTTCAATAATATCGCTACTAAAAAACTCTTCTAAATCCTTTAAAGTAACATTCGTATCTTCGACTACATCATGAAGTAACCCCACAATTTTAGCTTCTTTTGTTTGGCATAACTTTGATACTGTAATAGGATGATTAATATAATCGACTCCTGCTTTATCTACTTGTCCTTTATGCGCTTTTGCAGCAATTTCTAATGCTTTATCAATACTATTTTTATATAATCTTTTATTTGTATCATCTAAATATTGATAAGTTTGGGGAGAAATACTATTTAATTTATCACATGGAAACTCTTTACAATGTCCACAATTCTCTATAGACTTTGTGGAAGCACATAATCTAATTGGGCATTTACTACAATACTTATTGTTATTTTCTTTACTACAACCTAAACATTTTATAGTATTGATATCAACGTCTATAGATGCATAAGAAATAATCTTTAATAGTTCAATATCATTTTTAATGCTTGCTTGATAAATTGGGCAATTAGTACAATCATACCCACAATATGCTATTTTTTGATTCATATTACTTTAATTATTTCCATCGCTTTCATTTTTGTTTGTTTCAATTAATTCTACATCATTACTATTTTTTGCTAATTTTTTATTGATCTTAGCGATTCTCTTTGCTTCTCTTCTTTCTTTCATTGCTGTTATTAGTGTTGTTGCTTTCTCTTTTACAGGTTCAACATATTTTTCTTTAGCTGGATTAACAACAAAACTATTTAAAACTGTTTTTCCCGCAAATTTAAATAATCCACCATTATCATCAATATATTTTTTATCCAAAGCAATACCTTCCATTATCATATCAACATATCGATCAATTAAGAATCTTACTACTTCAATCAAAACTTGAATTGCCCAACTAATCACTGTTAGAGCAGTAATAATTACTTGCAAATCAGAATGTTTAAATTTCATTACTGTATAAACTGAAAGACCAACAGTAAATACTCTAATTAACAACTTAGAATAACGATAAAATCGAGAAATTGTGCGTTTAGTTTTTTTATTAAGAATTTTTTCTTTAAACATCGTATAGATAAAATAAACTAAAGCAAAAACTAACAACACAATGTTTATAATTAATAAAACAGTATTTTCTAAATTAGCATATATTGAATAACAATAATATCCAATAAAAATTATTTGTAAAATATAGTCAGCTAATCTACTAAGCAATGAAAACTCTTCTTTTATTTTATACAATGCCTTAACAGTATTGCTATCTTTTAGTAAATCCCACATACATTTCTCCTAATATATTCACATTAGCATATTTGCCATTTAATTCGATCATTTTATTACCTCCTATAATAAATCCAAAGTAAACACTTTGGATTTATTGTAAGTATTTAATTATTTATTCTTCTTTTGTCCAACCTGCATATAACACTAGATTGCCCGTTGTTCCTAATGCTATTTCTGTTATCTTTTCACTACATAAAGCATCTTTGTACCAACCTGTGAATATAAATCCATCAGCAGTTGCAACTGGCAATGCAAACTGGTCATTTACAGTATAAGTTAAGTTCGTAGTAGGAAGCGTAATATTCATTTCTGAGCTTGACACTACTTCGACTTTTTTAGGATATGAATTTAGGGAAGGAATATTTGTTCCTTTTTGCCATTGATGGAAACGGAAAAAAATTTGTACTCTACCTTGTGATGCTTGGTTATAATTGTAACTATAAGCAGGATAAGCTGTTGCAATACAATTAATTAAATAAGCATCCATATTCATATATTTTGTACGATATGGTTCTGTATTTAAGAAATATCCATTATCTTCAACTGGATCAACTGGAGTTGTTGGTGATGGACGATTTACAACTGGCTTATATGCTAAAGCACCAATTGTTTTTTCCACATCATACACATTTAAATTTCTTAAGGAAGCAACATCAGTCCATGTAGCAGTTTTATCACTCATACTTAATGTATATGTATTCCCTGACTTAGTTAAGCCACTAATCTTGCCAACATTTGCATCTAACCAATTAAACCAATCTGTGTATAACTCATTTACGAAGGCTTCTTTGCTTTCCCAAGCCACTTCTTGATAAATTGTTGCATTTGGATTATATGTAATTGTATAAGTATCGATTTCATATAATGCTGTTACTTCTAAATTACCAGTGATATTTGTGATATCTTGATCCCAACCGATAAATGTATAACCTAATCTTTTAGGGTCAATTGGAGTAACTGCTTTTTTGCCCTCCGCAGTTTTACTTACCTTTAGAATAGTTCCATCGTAATCTTTAAATGTAACATCATATTTTGTAACTTCTTCAAAAGATTGTTTTGGTAGATTCACTTCATAAGGTTTTGTTACATCAACAGTCACATAGTCAACACCTTTATCAATCCATGCTTGAAGATCAGCAGCAGTTGTATATTGACTGAATGTATAACAAGCTACCTTAATTCCTGCATCATGATAACGATCAATCCATTCTTGACTATTACTATATGAAACATTAAAACTTACATCAAAATTATTATCAAGACAACGGTTATATACTGTTTCACTTTCACATGAATTAACTAAATATTGACAAGGAATATATTCATAGCCATTTGCTCTTGTCCATGCTAAGCAATTATATTGTGATCCTAAGAATATAACATTATTTAACATTCCACAAGCGTCAATTACATCCATTAATGCTTGCATTCTTGATTGATCAGTATTTGTAATACCAGCTGATGATTTTAATTCAATTACCGCATAACCACCATTACTCTTACATATTTGTAAATAACGTTCTAAAGTACATATTTTTGTTGTATATGAAATACCACCACGAGTAGATGTATATTCTAAATCTTTTAGGTCTACATAATTTGTACTTGCTAAAGTTTTACCAGCAAATGTATCATCATGACACATTACAAATACACCATCTTTAGTTTGCTTTAAATCACATTCAATTCCTTGATAACCATGAACACGAAAAGCATTTTGGAAAGCTACTTCCGAATTCATAATTCCAGAATAGCATCCACCGTGGCCGATAAAACTAACAGAATAATCCCAAACAACAGAAATTGTACGATAAAACTTTTCAGAACGATTTCCTTGTGCATCTTTTACCACATACACTAATTCATAATTTCCTACTTTTCTATTATCAACAGTTCCTTCTATTTCGATTTGACTAGTGATATCTCCATCAATATTATCAGTCGCAATGATTCCTTTTAATGGATCAAAATCTTCGTTGTAACTTATTTTTTCATCTTTTGTAGTAACTGTTTCATCAACTGTTATAACTGGTTTTACTTTATCTTTTTCTACTTTCAATTGGAAACTTCCTTCTGTTTTACTTTCATCTTTAGCAGTTGCGGTAATTGTAACAGTTCCAACAGCCAGAGCAGTTACTAAACCATTGTCATTGACTGTGGCAATTGCTTCATCGCTACTACTCCAAGAAACTTCTTTATTCATCGCATCTAGAGGAGATACTACAACTGTAAATTGATAACTTTCGGAAATAATTAATGACTCAATTCCATTAATTTCAATACTAGTTACTAGTTTATTTTTAATAGTTAATTGTTTCGTTACTTTTGAATCTTCATAACCTTCTATATAAATCGTAATATCTACTACTCCTTCTTTTAATGCAGTAACCTTATTTTCTTCCACATTTAAAAATTCTGAATCAGTTTCAATTATCACATTTAATCC